>NZ_JAQZRK010000011.1:0-138892 GCF_028737495.1 Enterobacter cloacae complex sp. 2022EL-00981 | reverse complement strand
CCCACGCAGTGGGGGGGGGGGCGGGGGGGGCGGGGGGGGACCGTGGTGGGCGGCTTCGTGGGGTTGTGGCGGTGGACAATAACACCGCCGATGACCTCTGCGCCCGTCTGGAAAAACAGATTGCCGCGCTGCGCGTTGGGCCAGGGCTGGACCAGACGCCAGAAAACGAAATGGGGCCGCTTATCTCCTCCGCACATCGCAGCAAGGTGCTGGGCTACATTGACAGCGGGGAAGCACAGGGGGCGAATCTGCGCGTGGACGGCCGCGGCTTTAGCGTGCAGGGTCACGAGAAGGGCTATTTTGTCGGGCCGACGCTGTTCGATAACGTCACCCCGGAGATGACGATCTATAAGGAAGAGATTTTCGGCCCGGTGCTTTCTGTGGTACGCGTAGCAGATTACGCCAGCGCGGTGGATCTGATTAACCGCCATGAATATGGTAATGGTTCAGCCATTTTCACCCGCGACGGCGGCTGCGCGCGCCGCTTCTGCGAAGAGGTGCAGGCGGGCATGGTGGGGGTTAACGTGCCGATCCCGGTGCCGATGGCGTTCCACAGTTTCGGCGGCTGGAAGCGCTCGATTTTTGGTGCACTTAACGTTCACGGTAACGACGGCGTGCGTTTCTACACCCGAATGAAAACCGTCACCGCACGCTGGCCGGAAATACAGCAGGAGACAGGCGCAGCGTTCTCCATGCCGACGCTGGGCTGACAGGAGGTTTTATGCAAACCGAACGTATGACCATGGCCCAGGCGCTGGTCCGGTTCCTTAATCAACAGTACGTCAGCATTGATGGCATTGAAACACCCTTCGTGGAGGGCGTGGCGACCATTTTTGGTCATGGCAACGTGCTGGGCATCGGCCAGGCGCTGGAACAGGATCCGGGCCATCTGCAGGTAATGCAGGGCTGTAATGAGCAGGGCATCGCCCACATGGCGACGGGATTCGCCAAACAGCATCGCCGTCAGCGCATTTTCGCCGTGACCTCCTCCGTCGGGCCGGGAGCCGCCAATATGATCACCGCGGCGGCGACCGCCACGGCGAACCGTATTCCGTTGCTGCTGCTGCCGGGGGATATCTACGCCAGCCGCCAGCCGGACCCGGTGTTGCAGCAGATCGAGCAGTATCACGATCTCAGCATCAGCACCAACGACTGCTTCCGCCCGGTCTCCCGCTACTGGGACCGCATCAATCGCCCGGAGCAGTTAATGAGCGCCATGTTAAACGCGATGCGAACGCTCACTGACCCCGCAGATACCGGTGCGGTAACCCTTTGCCTGCCGCAGGACGTGCAGGGCGAAGCCTGGGATTACCCGCTGAGCTTCTTCGCGCGTCGCGTGCATCACATCGAGCGTCGACCGCCAGATCCGCAGCGTCTGGCGCAGGCGCAGGCGTTGATTGCGCGTAAACGCCGTCCGCTGGTGGTGTGCGGCGGCGGCGTACGCTACTCCGGCGCGCATGAGGCGTTGCGCGAATTTGTCGAGACGCTGCATCTGCCGTTTGCCGAAACCCAGGCCGGAAAAGGGGCGCTGGTAAGTGACCACCCACTTAATATGGGCGGGGTGGGCGTGACGGGCGGAATGGCCGCCAACCAGCTTGCGCCGCAGGCCGACTTAGTGATTGGCGTGGGGACACGTCTTACCGATTTTACTACCGGCTCCAAGGCGCTCTTCTCCCACCCGGACGTCGAATTTTTGCTGCTGAACGTGGCCGAGTTTGACGCCCTGAAGCTTGACGCCACCGCGCTGATTGCCGATGCCCGGACCGGACTGCAGGCCTTAACCCACTCGCTCAGGGAGTATCGCAGCGGCTGGAGAGAGGAGATTGCGCAGGCAAAAGCCGCCTGGCACGACGAGTGCCGCCGTCTCTGGGATCGCCAGTGGCACCCGGACGAGGCACCGGAAGTGGCGGGCCATCTTGATGCCCAGCTGACGGAATATGGCGAGACGCTCAACACCCGCCTGACCCAGACGCGGGTGCTGGGGCTGATTAATCAGCATGTTGAAGATAACGCCATCGTGGTGGGCGCAGCCGGTTCGCTGCCGGGAGATTTACAGCGCCTCTGGCAGGTCAAAACGCCTGATACCTATCATCTGGAGTACGGTTACTCCTGCATGGGTTACGAGATTGCGGCAGCGCTTGGCGCAAAGCTTGCCCGACCCGGGCAACCGGTTTACGCCATGGTGGGGGATGGCTCTTACATGATGCTGCACTCCGAGCTGCAAACCGCGGTGCAGGAGGGCATTAAAATCACCGTTCTGCTGTTTGATAACGCCAGCTTTGGCTGCATTAATAACCTGCAGATGGGACATGGAATGGGAAGCTTTGGCACGGAAAACCGCCACCGTAACCCGCAGACCGGGCAGCTTGACGGGCCGCTGGTGAAGGTCGATTTCGCGCAAAACGCGGAAAGCTACGGCTGTCGCGCGTGGCGGGTACATGATGAGCAAAGCCTGCTGGCGGCGCTGGAGGCGTCCCGCGCCCATCCAGGCCCGTCGCTGCTGGACATCAAAGTGCTGCCGAAGACCATGACCCACGATTACGCCTCCTGGTGGCGAACCGGCGATGCGCAGGTAGCGGCGTCTCCTGCCGTGCGCGAAGCCGCGGCGCAGACGCAGGCGCAGGTGAAAAAAGCACGTCAGTATTAAGATTTCCCGCCGTAACGAAATTTTCATTTCATTTTTCTTTTTCCCTCACCCTAACCCTCTCCCACTGGGAGAGGGGATAGTTCGGTGCGGTTTTCCCTCCCTCTCCCTGAGGGAGAGGGCCGGGGTGAGGGGAAGATGTCCTCCCTCCCATGTTGTGAGATTGATAACAAAATTTATCTCATTCATCTCAAAAGTGTTAACCCACACTCAAAAACATAATTTTCACTATTTATAAAAATGAAATAAATGTTTTATTTAAAGGGTCGTTAGTTCACAGCATTCACCAACACCGGGAGCCGTTATGTTTAACATTGCTTTACTGGGCGCTGGCCGAATTGGCCAGGTACATGCAGCTAACATCGCCAGCCACAGCGCGACCACACTCTGGTCCGTGGTTGACCCGAATCAGGAATTTGCCACCCGTCTCGCCACGCAGTATCAGGCCCGCCAGCAGAGCCTGATTGAGGCGATGACCGACCCAGACGTTCATGCCGTGCTGATCGCCTCGGCGACCGATACCCATGCGGACCTGATTGAAATGGCCGCCCGTCATGGCAAAGCCATCTTCTGTGAAAAACCGGTACACCTCGACCTCGCCCGCGTGCGCGACTGCCTGAAAGTGGTTAAAGAGTACGACGTGCCGCTGTTCATCGGCTTTAACCGCCGCTTTGACCCGCAGTTCCGCCGCGTGAAAACCGACGCCCAGGCCGGGCGTATCGGCAAACCGGAATCGCTGCTGATCATCTCCCGCGATCCGTCTCCACCACCGGCGGAGTATGTCCGCGTCTCTGGCGGCATGTTCCGCGATATGACCATTCACGACTTTGATATGGCGCGCTTCATCATGGGTGAAGAGCCGGTGTCAGTGTATGCCCAGGGCAGTAACCTGGTGGATCCGGCGATTGGCGAGGCGGGGGACATCGACACCGCATTTATCGTTCTGAAATATGCCTCCGGCGCAATGGCGACCATCGTCAACAGCCGCCGCTCCTCTTACGGCTACGACCAGCGCCTGGAGCTGCACGGCTCTGAAGGGCTGCTCTGCGCGGGCAATATTCTTGAAAATCAGGTGCAGCACTACGGCAAACAGGGCTGCACCAGCGCGCTGCCGGAACACTTCTTCCTGCAGCGCTACAAATCCGCTTACGCCGCGGAATGGGAACACTTTGTTGCGGTATTGCGCGGCGAAGCGGTGCCTGACTGCAGCGGCGATGATGGTGAACGTGCGCTGTACCTTGCGGATAAAGCGCTGGAGTCGCTGCGTAGCCAGCGCGAGATCGTCCTCTAAACACAACCACCCTACACAGAGAGACATAATAATGAAAAAGCTGATCTTAGCCGCCCTCATCGCCATGACGTCCGGGGCTGCCCTCGCCGAAAACGAGCAAATTGTTTTCAGTACGCCAAACCTGGCGATGCCGTTTGAAGTTCACATGCAGCGCACGGCGGTGAAAGCCGCAAAAGAGATGGGCGTCAAGTTGCAGGTGCTGGACGGGCAGGGCAGTTCACCAAAGCAGGTGGCTGATCTGGAAAACGCCATCACCCGCGGAGCGCAGGGGTTCATCGTCTCCCCGAACGACGTGAACGCGGTCTCCAGCGCGGTGGATGAAATTCAGGATGCGAAGCTGCCGGTGGTCACCCTTGACCGCTCCGTCGACAGTCAGAAGAAAGTGCCGCACTTTGGCGCCAACAACTACAAAGGCGGCCAGGCGATAGGCGACTTCGTGAAAAGCAAATTCCCCGACGGGGCAGAGATCATTCTGCTCACCGGTCAGCCGGGTTCCTCTTCCAACATCGAACGCACCAAAGGGATCCGCGACAGCCTGAAAGCGGGTGGCGATAAATACAAGATCGTCGCCGATCAGACCGGCAACTGGATGCGTTCTGAAGGGATGCGCATTGTAGAAAGCGTTCTGCCGTCACTGCCGAAACGCCCGCAGGTGATCCTTTCCGCCAACGATGATATGGCGCTGGGGGCGATTGAAGCCCTGCAGAGCCAGGGCGTGAAGCCCGGTGAAATACTGGTGACTGGCTTTGATGCGGTTCCTGAAGCGCTGGCTCGCGTGCGTGACGGCTGGCTGGCGGTGACTGCGGATCAGCGCCCGGGCTTTGCGGTGCAAACGGCAATGAGCCAGCTGGTGGCCAACGTGCGTGAGAAGAAAGCCATCACCGGCGCGGACTACCCGCCAACGCTTATCACCAAAGAGAACCTGCAGCAGGCTGAGCGTATCGGTGAGGCCGGTAACTAATATGTCCCGAGCCGCCTTTGGCGGCTCATCATGAGGAGGAGCAGACTGATGTCGCAACCCTTACTGAAAGTGACCGAGCTGGCGAAAAGCTTTTCCGGCGTCTGGGCGCTGAGCAATGCCCAGTTGACCGTCGGGCCGGGAGAAATCCACGCCCTGCTGGGGGAAAACGGGGCGGGAAAATCCACGCTGCTGAAGGCGCTTGCGGGCGCGCAGCCGCAAACGCGCGGGGAGATCTGGTTCAACGGCGAAACGCTGCCGGTAGATGACTCCCCGGTGGAACGACAGAACAAGGGCATTATCACCATCTATCAGGAATTTAACCTGCTGCCCAACATGACCGTCGCGGAAAACATGTTCCTTGGGCGCGAGCCGCGCAAGCGGAACCTGATCGTCGATGAAAAAGCGGTAAACCAGGAGGCGCAGGTCATTCTCGATTACCTGCAACTGAACGTCGCGCCGACCACACCCGTTGCCCGCCTGAGCGTGGCCCAGCAGCAGATGGTCGAGATCGCGAGAGCGCTGACCCTCAACGCCAGGCTGATCATCATGGATGAACCTTCCGCCGCGCTGAGCGACAGCGAAGTAGAAAGCCTGCACCGTGTGGTGCGGGAGCTTAAAAACCGCGGGGTGAGCATTATCTATGTGACGCACCGCCTGCATGAAGTTTTCCAGCTTTGCGACCGTTTCACCGTTTTCCAGGATGGCCGTTTCACCGGCACCGGCGCGGTGGCAGAAACGAACGTAGAGCAGCTGATCCGCCTGATGGTCGGGCGCGACGTGGCGTTTAACCGCCGTCCCGCCAGCGAAACCCACCATGAGGATAAACCCATCCGTCTGGCCGTGAAGGGGCTGAGCCGCGAAAAGCCGCCGCTGGATCCGCACGGTATTGCCCTGCATGACATCAGCTTCCATGTCCACGCGGGTGAGGTGCTGGGTATCGCCGGACTGGTGGGGGCAGGACGCACCGAAGTGGCCCGCTGCCTGTTTGGCGCAGACGCGTTTACCTCTGGCAGCTTTGAGCTTGACGGCGTGCCGTACCAGCCGCGCGACCCGCTGTATGCCCTCGATCAGGGCGTGGCGCTGGTGCCGGAAGATCGCAAAAAAGAGGGGGCGGTGCTGGGGCTGTCGATTCGCGACAACCTGTCGCTCTCCTGCCTTTCGTCACTGCTGCACTGGCGCTGGTTCGTCAATACCCGCAAAGAGGACGATCTGATTGAGTCCTACCGCCAGGCGCTGCAGATCAAGATGGTCAACAGTGCGCAGGAGGTGCGCAAGCTCTCCGGCGGTAACCAGCAAAAAGTGATCCTCGCGCGCTGCATGGCGCTCAACCCGCGGGTGCTGATCGTCGATGAGCCAACGCGTGGCATCGACGTGGGGACCAAATCAGAAGTGCACCAGGTGCTGTTTGACATGGCGAAAAAGGGCGTGGCGGTGATTGTGATCTCCTCCGATCTGCCTGAAGTGATGGCGGTGTCTGACCGGATCATCACCCTGAGCGAAGGCCGGGTCACCGGCGAGATCCACGGCGATGATGCCAACGAAGAGCGGCTGATGACGATGATGGCCATCAACCACAACGCCCTGAACGCGGCATAACGGAGTTTCTCATGACGCAGATGATTTCTAAAACGCAGGCCCCGGTCAAACGCGCCGGACGCATCGATCCCATCGCCTTCTTCGAGCGCTTTGGGGTGCTGATTTTCATGATCCTGCTGCTGATCTTCTTCCAGTCGCAGAACAGCAATTTTTTCTCTGAACGCAACATTTTCAACATCCTGACCGAAGTCTCCATCTACGGGATCATGGCCGTGGGGATGACCTTCGTCATCCTGACCGCCGGGATCGACCTCTCCGTCGGATCCATTCTGGCGGTGTGCGCCATGACCGCGGCGTACGTGATTAAAGGCGACAACTTTACCACCGTCGACCCGAACGCCTGGGGCGGTATGAGCTGGCTGATAGGGCTGGGGATTTGTCTGGCGATGGGCACGGCGATTGGTTTTCTGCATGGTCTGGGCGTCACCCGCCTGCGTCTGCCGCCGTTCATCGTCACCCTCGGGGGGATGACCATCTGGCGCGGCCTGACCCTGGTGATTAACGACGGCGCGCCAATCGCCGGTTTCGATCAGGGCTACCGCTGGTGGGGACGGGGCGAGCTGCTCGGTATCTCCATTCCGATCTGGATCTTCGCCATCGTCGCCGTTGGCGGTTATCTGGCGCTGCACAAAACCCGTTGGGGGCGCTTCGTTTACGCCATCGGTGGCAACCCGGAGGCGGCGCGTCTGGCCGGTGTGAACGTGAAGCGCGTACTGGTCAGCGTCTATGTGCTGATTGGCTGTCTGGCGGGGTTGGCGGGCTTTATTCTCAGCGCGCGTCTGGGGAGCGCCGAGGCGGTGGCCGGGATCTCCTTTGAGTTGCGCGTCATTGCCTCGGTGGTGATTGGCGGCACCTCGCTGATGGGCGGCTACGGACGCATCGGCGGCACCATTATCGGCTCCATCATTATGGGCATTCTGATTAACGGCCTGGTGCTGATGAACGTCTCGGCTTACTACCAGCAGATTATCACCGGGTTAATTATCGTTCTGGCGGTGGCGTTCGACACCTACGCCAAGAGCCGTCGCGGCGCACTGTGAGGATCACGATGAAAGAGGTTCGTATTGGATTAATTGGCACCGGGTATATCGGCAAGGCGCATGCCATCGCCTATGCCCAGGCCCCGACGGTGTTCAACCTGCGCGGCAAGCTAGTGCGTGAGATGGTGGCCGAGGTAAACCCGACGCTAGCGGCAGAGCGCGCGCAGGCGTTTGGCTTTAACCGTTCAACGGGAGACTGGCGGGCGCTGGTGGCCGACCCGGCCATTGATGTAGTGGATATTTGCTCGCCCAACCATCTGCATAAAGAGATGGCGCTGGAGGCGATCCGCCACGGCAAGCACGTTTACTCGGAAAAACCGCTGGCGCTGAACGCCCACGACGCGCGTGAGATGGTCGAGGCCGCGAAGCGGGCAGGGGTGAAAACCCTGGTGGGCTTCAACTACATGAAAAACCCGACGGCGCAGCTGGCGAAAGAGATAATCGCCCGCGGCGAAATAGGCGAGGTGATCCACTTCTACGGCACCCACAACGAAGACTATATGGCCGACCCGCTTTCGCCCATTCACTGGCACTGCTTCAAAGAGACTGCCGGGCTGGGGGCGCTGGGCGATCTGGCGGCGCATATCGTCAATATGGCGCAGTACCTGGTGGGGGAGATTGAGCAGGTTTGCGGCGACCTGAAGATTGTGGTCCCGGAACGTCCGGCGAAGGCCGGGTCGTCGGAGATGATTGCCGTCGAAAACGAGGATCAGGCCCACGCGATGGTACGTTTCGCGGGCGGGGCGCAGGGTGTGATTGAAACCTCCCGCGTCGCCTGCGGCCGCAAGATGGGGTTGTCGTATGTGATCACCGGGACGAAAGGCGCTATCAGCTTCACTCAGGAGCGCATGGCCGAGCTGAAGCTCTATCTGCATGACGATCCGGTCAACCGTCAGGGATTCCGCACGCTGCTGGTTGGCCCGGCACACCCGGACTACGGCGCGTTCTGTATGGGTGCAGGCCACGGTATTGGCTTTAACGATCAAAAAACGGTGGAAGTACGTGACCTGGTGGATGGCATTGCCGCCGACGCACCGATGTGGCCGGACTTTGAAGAGGGTTGGAAGGTCTCGCGCGTGCTGGACGCCATCGCACTCTCACACCAGCAAGGCCGCTGGCTGAACGTGAATGACATTGTCTGAAGAGGTATCAACGTGGAAAAGCAGTTTGATGTGATATGCATGGGCCGCGTGGCGGTAGACCTCTACAGTCAGCAGATTGGTGCGCGGCTGGAGGATGTGTCGAGCTTTGCCAAATATCTCGGCGGCTCGTCCGGCAACGTGGCGTACGGCACGGCGCGGCAGGGGTTGCGTTCGTCGATGCTGGCGCGCGTGGGCGACGAGCATATGGGCCGGTTCCTGCGCGAAGAGCTAAATCAGGTGGGCTGTGATACCAGCCATCTGATCACCGATAAAACACGCCTCACGGCGCTGGTGCTACTCGGCATTAAAGACCGGGACACCTTTCCTCTGATTTTTTATCGCGATAACTGCGCGGATATGGCTATTACGGCCAGCGATGTGGACGAAAACTACATCGCTTCCGCACGGTGTCTTGCCATCACCGGGACTCACCTTTCTCATCCGCAGACCCGCGAGGCGGTGCTGACGGCGCTGGGCTACGCCCGTCGTCACGGCGTGCGCACGGTGCTGGACATTGATTACCGCCCGGTGCTGTGGGGGCTGACCTCCTTAGGCGACGGCGAAACGCGCTTTATCGCGGCCGATCAGGTCACCCGTGAACTTCAGGAGGTGCTGCACCTCTTCGACGTTATTGTCGGCACCGAGGAGGAGTTTCACATTGCGGGCGGCAGCACGGACACCCTGCTGGCGCTGGCGCAGGTGCGTGCCGTGAGTCAGGCCACACTGGTCTGCAAACGCGGCGCGCTTGGCTGTTCGGTCTATACCGGTGCCATTCCGGCCCGTCTGGATGACGGCCTGACGGTGACCGGCGTGCGCGTGGAGGTGCTGAACGTCCTCGGCGCGGGCGATGCCTTTATGTCTGGCCTGCTGCGCGGCTACCTGAACGACGAGGGCTGGGAGCAGGCGTGCCGCTATGCCAACGCCTGCGGCGCGCTGGTGGTCTCGCGCCACGGCTGCGCCCCGGCGATGCCGAGCAAAATTGAGCTGGATGACTATCTCTCGCGCGCCGCGCTCGTTCCACGCCCGGATCTCGACCCGCGTCTGAACCATCTGCACCGGGTCACCACCCGTCGCCGCGAATGGCCGGAATTGTGCGTAATGGCGTTCGATCACCGCAGCCAGCTTGAAGATATGGCGCTGCAGTGCGGGGCGTCGCTCAAACGTATTCCGGCGCTCAAGCAGCTGATCCTGCAGGCCAGCCGCGAGGCGGCGAGCCGTGCCGGGCTGGCAGGCAAAGCGGGCCTGCTGTGTGACGGTACGTTTGGTCAGGACGCGCTCAACGCCATTACCGGTGAAGGGTGGTGGATCGGGCGACCCATTGAGCTGCCGGGCTCCCGTCCGCTGGAGATGGAGCACGGCAACATCGGCACCCAGCTTATCAGCTGGCCGCAGGAGCATGTGGTGAAGTGCCTGGTCTTTTTCCACCCGGAAGATGCCCACGGCCTGCGCCTGGAGCAGGAGCAGAAAATTGCCGAGGTCTACCACGCCTGCTGCCAGTCCGGGCATGAGCTGCTGCTGGAGGTGATATTGCCCGCCAGCATGCCGCGCAGCGATGAACTTTATCTGCGTGCCATCTCCCGCTTCTACAACCTGGGTATTTACCCGGACTGGTGGAAATTGCCGCCGCTGACGTCCGATGGCTGGACGGCACTGAGCGAGATTATCCAGCGTCGGGATCCGCACTGCCGTGGAGTGGTGATCCTCGGGCTGGATGCGCCGGCCGAGCAGCTGCGTGCCGGGTTTAACGCCGCGGCAGGGCACGAACTGGTGAAAGGATTTGCCGTGGGGCGCACGCTGTTTGGCGAAGCTTCCCGTGCATGGCTGAAACACGATATTGACGATGCGCAGCTGGTGGCGCGCATCCGGGACAATTACCTGCAGCTTATCGCCTGGTGGCGCGAGCGCGGACACGCATAATGGAGACGACAATGAGTGTGCAATTAGGCATTAACCCCCTGACGTGGACTAACGACGATCTGCCTTCCCTTGGTGCCGAAACGCCGCTGGAGACCTGTCTGAGTGAGGGGAAAGAGGCCGGTTTTGCCGGTTTCGAACTGGGCAACAAATTCCCGCGTGAAGCGCGCCTGCTTGGCCCCATTTTGCAGCGCCACGATCTGCAACTGGTCTCTGGCTGGTACTCCGGCCGCCTGCTGGAGCGCAGCGTGGAAGAGGAGATTGCCGCCGTGCAGTCTCACCTGACGCTGCTACGTGAGCTGGGGGCAAAGGTGCTGGTATTTGCGGAGGTGAGCGGCTGCATTCACGGCGAGCAGCAGACGCCGGTGCATCTGCGCCCGCGCTTCCCGCAGGCACGCTGGAAAGAGTATGGCGAGAAGCTCACGGAATTTGCCCGCTACACTCAGCAGCAGGGGGTGCAGATTGCCTATCACCACCATATGGGGACGGTGATTGAGTCCGCCGACGACGTGGACAACCTGATGACCCATACCGGCGAAGAGGTCGGGTTGCTGCTGGACACCGGTCACCTGACCTTTGCCGGGGCCGATCCGCTGGCGGTGGCGCAGCGCTGGGCGTCGCGCATCAACCACGTTCACTGCAAAGACGTGCGTGCCGACGTGCTGGCGGATGTCAAAAACCGCAAAACCAGCTTCCTCGATGCGGTGCTGAGCGGCGTGTTTACCGTGCCGGGCGACGGTTGCGTGGATTATCCGCCGATCATGCAACTGCTGAAAGCGCAGGATTATCACGGCTGGCTGGTGGTGGAGGCGGAGCAGGATCCGGCGATTGCCCATCCGCTGACCTATGCCCGTCTGGGGTATAACAACCTGAGCCGTCTGGCGCGCGACGCCGGGCTTATCTGAGGAGGTGACATGTCACGTCTGCTATCACGCTGGCAACAGCCGAACGCTGAAGGGCGGACCCAGTCCGTCACGCCGGAACGCGCCGGGTGGGGATATGTTGGCTTTGAGGCCTATGAGTTGCAGGAGGGGCAGCAGTTGACGCTACCCGCCGTCAGCGAAGAGCGCTGTCTGGTGCTGGTGGCCGGGCGCGCCTCCATCAGCACGCCTTCCGCGCAGTTTAACGATATTGGCGAGCGGATGAGCCCGTTCGAGCGCATCAAGCCGTGGGCGGTGTACGTTACCCCGCAGGAGACGGTGCAGGTGAAGGCGCTCACGAAGCTGGAACTGGCGGTTTGTGCCGCTCCGGGTAAAGGTAGCTGGCCGACGCGGCTGATTGCACCGCAGGATATCGACGCTGAAGCGCGCGGCAAAGGCCATAACCAGCGCTATGTGCACAACATTCTGCCGGAAGACAAACCGGCTGACAGCCTGCTGGTGGTGGAGGTCTGGACCAACGAAGGCTGCACCAGCTCGTACCCGAGCCATAAGCACGACACGGATAATCCGCCTCAGGAGACGTATCTGGAGGAGACCTATTACCATCGCCTCAACCCGGAGCAGGGGTTCTGCATGCAGCGGGTCTACACTGACGACAGAACGCTGGATGAATGCATGGCGGTCTACAACCGTGACGTGGTGATGGTGCCGAAGGGCTACCACCCGGTGGCAACCCTGGCGGGGTATGACAGCTACTATCTCAACGTGATGGCCGGGCCAGTGCGCAAATGGATGTTCACGTGGGAAGAGGACCACGCGTGGATTAACCGGGATTATCCCGCAGAGAATGGGGGCTGAAGCGGCCTTTCTTGTCGGGTGGCGCTGCGCTGACCCGACCTACGAAACCGTTGGCTCGCGCAAGCACAGCGCCGCTGGTCGAATTGTCTTCAGCGCATCTGCCTCGCCTGCTCAATCGTGCGGGCAATGGCTTCCGGCTGGCTCACCATCGATACGTGGCTCGCCGCGACCTCGGTGGTGTTCGCGTGGATGGCCTTCGCCATCGCGCGTTCAAGCTCAGGATTGATCATCCGGTCGTTCTTGCTTACCACATACCAGCTCGGCTTCGCGTGCCACGCCGCGCGAGTGACTTTTTCGCCAAACGCATCGCCCTTTATTGGCCCCTGCGTGGCGGCGATGATCTGTTGTTCACCCGGTTTCACATCCGGTGCGAAGTCCTTACTGACCGACGCAGGCGGCAGGTATAAAAAGCCGTCCGCGGTTTTTGCGATACCGGCGCTCCCCGGTGGCGCCGGGTAGCTATTCGCCAGCTCTGCCGTTGACTGACCGGCGTCCGGCGCGAACGCCGCCACATACACCAGTGATTTCACCCGCGCATCGTTGCCGGCCTCGCTAATCACGGTGCCGCCCCAGGAGTGACCTACCAGTACCACGTCCCCGTGTGCGCGAGCGATGGCGCGCCGGGTGGCTGCTACATCATCTTTTAGTGAGGTCAGCGGCAGTTGGAGGGCTATAACCTCGGTGTGGCGTTTCTGCAAAAGGGAAATCACCTTGTTCCAGCTGCTGCCGTCGGCAAAGGCGCCATGCACCAGCACCACGCTGGTTTCACTCTGCGCAAAGGCGCTGGCCGACATCGCCAGCAGACCCGCCGTCAGTATCGATAATGTTTTCATCTTCAGGCTCCTCAGAAATGGTGGACCGGCGCATGCGGCGGCACGGTGAATTCAAGGGTTTTATGGTCGAGAGGCTTATGCGTCGGGTCGGCCAGAATAATGGTCACCTTGTGTTTTCCGGCGGGCAGTCCCACCAGAATCACCGGCTCACCGCTGGTGTCCGCCCAGTGCCAGGGCGCGTCATCCACCACAACGTGAATATGGCCGATGCGCGGAGTGACTTTCAGCGCGTCGGGCCCAAAGACAGGTTCAATGCGCAGGTTTTCAACACGGTACTGAATAAAGACAGCCCCCTTACTCAGCGGGCCTGCCAGCGGCGGATCGACAATCAGCCTGGCGGGTGGCTGGGGCTGCTCAAGCGGGGCAACGGCAGCCGGACCGTTGACGTCGGCGGCGCTGAGATTATCCAGTGGTGCCCCCCAGGAGCTGACCGATGCCACGGCCAGGGCCGGGAGCAATAAATATCGGCGAATCATCTGTGTCTCCTTATCGGTTCATAGTGATAACGAACACAGAAGACCATTTTTATGTATCAGAGATGTTTGCTGCGGGCGGCTTTTTGTACCGGCTTGTCTGCGGGGCGTTCTCGATACAGTGTGATACATTCTGCGTGCCCGAACGGCGTAAAATGGCGATTGCCAGCCCGGCAATCACCAGCGTTAACCCGGTAGAAACCCACATAGCGCCCGCGATCCCCAGCGTTTTGTTAAGCCATGCGTATGCAAACGGCGACGCTGCTGCCATCAGTTGTGCGGGGATCAGAAGCAAACCAGTGCGCCGGGCATAGCTTTCAGCGCTGAACAGCGCCAGCGGTAGCGTGGCTTTGACGATTGTCACCAGCCCGTTGATGGCGCCATAGCCCAGCACAAATCCGGCAGCACACCAGGCATACAGGGTACTGCTTAGCCCAAGAAGAAAGCAGAGCGGCATCGCGAGGGCGGTAAAGCGTGTAAGGGAGAGTGGGGTTGAGCGGGCTCCCGCCATGACCTCGATTGCGCGCGCCCCCGTCTGGCCGAGTCCCCACAGCATGCCGAGGGCGATCGGCAGGCCGACGCTGGCGATAAACTCCGGCAGGTGGGTGGATGTGCCGTTAGAGACAAACGTAATGAGGGCGATAAACGTTGCGTAAAGCCAGCCGTTACGCCGTTCACCGGCCGGGATGGGGGCACTTACGCTGAGGGTAATCGCCAGACGCTGTTGGGGGAGGGTTCGAATGCATACCGCGCTCAGCAGTCCAAAAAGAGCGTAAATTTGCAGCGCATGCTGCCAGCTCATCACCTTCAGCAGCGTCTCTCCCAGCGGCCAAAAAACAGCAGACGCCAGCCCACCTGCCAGCGTAATGCGTGAGATCGTTTTTCGCGCCTGCTGTCCATACAGGTTTACCAGCGCGGCGAATAGCGCATCGTAGAGCGACAGGCGCATCCCGATACCGGTCACCAGCCAGGCGCTGTACCAGCCGAAAAGGGTTTGGGTGTATGCCATCCCCGCGCAGCTTACGGCGATCAGCAGCGTTCCACTCATCACCACGTTTTGCCCGCCAAAGCGTGCCAGCAGACGGGCGACAAAAGGGGAGACGGCGGCCATCACCAGCATCGCCAGCGTCAGGCCGAGATAGAGCTGGGGCGATGTCCATCCCCTGTCGGCGATAATGGCGAGGGCAAAAGTGCCGGGCATATAAAAAGAGATCCCCCAGTTGATAAGTTGATTACAACCGGCGGTGAGGGCGAGACGGCGGGGAAGTGCAGGTGTTTCCATGAGTTTTCATTCCGTTATTCAGTTGTCCTGAGCATAACGGGCGCGGTATTGTGCTGGCAGTGCCGTATCTTTATGACCCGTATAAGAGAAACTTTGCATGACGACGCTCAATCTGGGACATCTCGCGACCTTCCGTCTGGTGATCCAGCGCGGCAGCTTTTCGGCTGCAGCGGATCTGCTCGGTATTTCCCAGCCCGCCGTTAGTCTGCAAATACGTCAGCTGGAACAGTTTCTGCAAACGCGGCTGGTAGAACGAACCGGGCGCGGCATCAAGGCTACACCTGCCGGACAGGCTCTGCTGCTCCACGAAGAGCGTATTCAGCAGGCGGTAGATGAAGCGGTTCGTTCCGTGAGTGAGTTCAGCCACGACGTGAGCGGCACCGTGACGCTTGGCAGTGGCGCAACGGCCTGTATCCATCTTTTACCGCCATTGTTGCAGCAGTTACGCAGCGACTACCCACTCCTGAAAGTGGGGGTAACCACGGGCAACACCCTCGACATTGTCAGGGCGATAGAAGAAAACCGTCTCGATCTGGGGCTGGTGACCCTGCCGGTCAGTGGTAAAAGTCTGGACGTCGTGACGGTGATGGACGAAGAGTTTGTTTTTATTGCCTCGCTTATGCAGCAGGAGCGATTTTCGCGTTTAACCCCTGAGGCGTTGCACCTTCAGCCGCTGATTGCCTTTGAATCCGGCAGTGGCACCCGCGCGCTGATAGATGGCTGGTTTGCGGCATGTGGGTTAGCGATTGCGCCAGTGATGCAGCTTGGCAGCATTGAGGCCATCAAACGGATGGTTCGCGCGGGGTTGGGTTATAGCATTGTACCGCGAATGGCGGTTGAACATGCCGCTGACCGCGAAGGGCTAAGCGTCATGTCGCTTGAACCCGTATTGCAGCGGCAGCTGGCTGTTGTGATGCGTCAGGATAAGATCCTCAGCAAAGGGATCGCGGCCATTATTCGGATAATACAAAACCCACCGGTGAATTAGCGATCGGCAGTATCGACGTTCAGGCTGGTTTGCTGCGACTGGAGTTTGTCCTGATGGTGATACCAGGCACCAATGGAGGAATAAACGAAGCGGCCAAAGAAAAACAGGAAGCTGATTAGCAATATGATGCGGGTCATTCGAGTGTTAAATCGATGTCGTTTTCGCATACGTGTGGCCTGACTCACTGTGTTTTTCCTGGACATACCCTTTTGGGCGACGCGGATATTAAGGCACAGCGGGAAGGGTGGGTCAATTCTGCGATGTGTAAATAACCGTCAACATATACATTAACCGATGTTATTAAAAATAATAATTGCATTTACGATATTGATAACACGAAGAAAATTAACCGGAAAAAAACAGAGGAAAGGAAATTTTGAATTAAATAGTTTGATTTAAGTCAACGGATTCCCCGCAGTGGTATTTAAAATCCCTCCTCCATACTGTTTGCCCCGGGTGTTAGCGGGCAGCACGTACGTCAGGTCGGATGCCTGTCTTCATTTTCCCTCAGGAGAAAGGGGTTTAACCGGGCATCTATGAACACTATTGCTTTCCTGAAACAGAATAAAGACCGCTGGTGGGCGCTGCCGCTTATTTTACCGGTGATGTTGCTGCCCGTGCTGAGCGCGGCCAATACCCTGACGCAACTGGGCGACGGCATTGTGGCACTCTATTATCTGCCGCTCTTTTTCCTGCTCACCTTAATGCTGTTTTTCGGCGTTGGGGCTATTCCCGGAATAGTGCTGTCGCTGTTTATTCGCTATTACCCGCAAGTTGGGCTGTTTGAAACCGTTGCCGGGATCTTCCATTTTATTATTCCCTTAGTGCTGAGTTGGGGCGGTTATCGCGTCTTTGCCCCCAGACGCAATATGACGGCTTACGGCGATATACGGCTGATGGCGCAGCGCATTTTCTGGCAGGTGTTATGTCCGGCAACGCTGTTTCTGGTGCTGTTTCAGTTTGCGGTTTATCTGGGCGTGTATGAGAGTCGCCAGAGCCTGGCGGGGCTGAACCCGCTTAATATTCACACGCTGATCAACTATCAGGCGCTGCTGGTCAGCGGCTTAACGGGCGTACCGCTGAGTTACCTGATAATCCGGCTGATTCGCCATCCGCGTTACTTCAGGGCATTGATTTCTCAGAGCCGCGCGCAGATCGATAAAAAGGTGACGTTCATCGAGTTTCTGGTCTGGTTGATCATACTGGGCGGGCTGCTGCTGTTGCTGCTGATACCAATGAATGAGAACAGCTCTATCTTCACCACTAACTACACGCTGTCGCTCCTGATGCCGGTGATGCTCTGGGGCGCGATGCGCTTTGGTTACAGGCTGGCATTCCTCATCTGGACGCCGGTCCTGCTGGTCTCTATTCACTATTTTTACCGTTATATCCCTGTGAATCAGGGCTACGACATCCAACTGGCGATCACTTCTTCCAGCTACCTGGTCTTCTCGTTTGTGGTGGTCTATATGTCGATGCTGTCAACCCGCCAGCGTGCCGTGAATAAGCGCTCCCGCAGGCTGGCGCTCCTCGACCCGGTTGTCCATATGCCTAACCTGCGGGCGTTGTTACGCGATCTGGCCCGGAACCCGTGGTCGGCGCTCTGTTTACTGCGTATTCCTGAACTGGAAGTGCTGGGCCGAAATTATGGCGTGCTGCTGCGAATTTTGTACAAACAGCAGCTGGCACAGTGGGTTAATGGCACACTCCAGCCCAATGAGCGGGTGTATCACCTTACCGGGTATGATCTGGCGGTGCGACTCAACGCGGAATCGCACCAGCAGCGAATCGAGACGCTGGATGAGCATATCAAACAGTTCCGTTTTATCTGGGATGGCATGCCGCTTCAGCCGCAGGTGGGCATGAGTTACTGCTATGTACGCTCACCCGTGAACCATCTCTATCTGGTGCTGGGGGAGTTAGGGGTTATTGCCGATCTGTCGCTCTCAACCAACCACCCGGAAAACCTTCAGCAGCGTGGTGCTGTCCATCTGCAGCGCAGCCTGAAGGATAAAATCGCGATGATGAGCCGCCTGCAAAAGACGCTCGACAACAACGAATTCACCCTGCTGGCGCAGCCCGTTCGTGGCCTGCGTGGCGATCGCTATCATGAAGTGCTGCTGCGGATGCCGGATGCGGACGGCGCATTACTTACCCCCGATCGATTCCTGCCCGTCGCTCAGGAGTTTGGCCTGTCGTCGCGGGTCGATTTGTGGGTGCTGGAGCGCACGCTGCGCTTCCTGGCCGAACACCGTGACAGGCTGCCCGGCCAGCGCTTTGCCATTAATCTTGCGCCCTCAACCGTTTGTCGGGTTCAGTTCCCGCTGGAGGTGAGCCGTCTGCTGAATAAATACGCCGTGGAGGCGTGGCAGTTGATCTTCGAGGTGACCGAGTGCAGTACCTTCGGCAGCGCGGAGCAGGCGATGCATACCCTCCGGCAGCTACAAAAAATGGGCGTACGCATTGCGATAGATGATTTTGGTACCGGCTATGCAAGCTATGCGCGGCTGAAAAGCGTGGACGCAGACATCCTCAAGATTGACGGCAGCTTTATTCGCAATATCGTCAGCAACAGCCTGGATTACCAGATTGTGGCCTCTATTTGCCATTTAGCGCGAATGAAAAAGATGCTGGTGGTTGCGGAATATGTGGAGACCGAAGAGATACGTAGCGCGGTTCACGCGCTCGGTATCGACTATGTGCAGGGCTATCTGATAGGTCGGCCGGAGGCACTTGATTCACTGCTGGAGGCAGAGGCGTCCTTGACGGACGCCTGAGCCGTTACGCCGCGACGTCGGCGCTCTCTTCTTCGATTTTGAGCATCCAGCCGGTGACCGCTTCCCAGTACTGCTGCTCTTTTTCCAGATCCAGCAGAACCAGCGCATTCTGGCTAAACCAGTCGTGCGGGAAGCTCAGCGTCCAGTGATGGTCATCCGTTTTGAGTTTCAGCGTGGGCGGCGTGGTAGTGGCCTGACGCTGGTTATTCAGCAGCACGCCCAGACGCAGCAACTGAATCATCGGCAGGAACTGCTTTTTCTTGAACAGCGTGAAGCGCGGCAGATCGTCGAGCTTAATGGCTTTGCGATGATAGCGCACCAGCGTCGCCATCATGGTTTGCTGCTCCTGGTTGAAGCCCGGCAAATCGCTGTTTTGCAGAATGTAGGCGGAATGACGGTGCATGCCGCTGTGGTTAATGTTCAGCCCCACTTCGTGCAGCATCGCGGCCCATTTCAGCAGGGCGGCAAGCTGCGGATGGGCAAGCTTCGGATTCTGCTCCTGCCACTGATCGTACATCTGAACGGTCGTTTCCAGCACCCGCTTCGCCTGTTCGCGGTCGATGTTGTACTGGTTTGCCAGGCTTTGCGCGGTACGGCTGCGAATATCCTGATGGCGGAAGCGGCCTTCCATCTCATACAGCACGCCTTCACGCAGCGCGCCGTCAGAGAGACGCAGCTCCTTAATGGCCAGGGCATCGAATACGCCGCACAGGATAGCCAGCCCCGGTACAAACACCGCTTTACGCTCGTCGGAAAGACCCGGCAGGCTTAACGCGTCGAAACTTTTATGTTTCAGCACCTCTTCGGTCAGCAACGTCAGGCGCTCAGGGGTGATAAAACCGTCTTTTTCACCCATCGCCAGCAGCACTTCATGGGCCGCTTTGATGGTGCCCGAGGCCCCCAGCGCGACGTTCCAGCCCTGGATACGGTACTGCCAGGCCAGATTTTCCAGCTTCTGAACGGCGGCCATGCGCGCCCGCTGGAAGTTTTCCCGCGAAATCGCGCCGCCCGGGAAATACGTCTGCGCAAAGCTGACGCAGCCCATACGGCGGCTTTCCACCAGACGCGGTTCAAAGTCTTCGCCAATGACCAGCTCTGTGGAGCCGCCGCCGATATCAATCACCAGCTTGCGGCCTTTTTCCGGCTGCGTGTGCTCAACGCCCATAAAAATCAGACGCGCCTCTTCGTTACCGGAGATGATCTCAATGGGGTAGGGGATCACTTTTTCCGCACGCTTGAGGAATTCAGGGGCATTCAGCGCCTGGCGCAGGGTATGCGTTCCCACAATGCAGACACTGGAGGGTGAGAAGCCCTGCAGGCGTTCGGCAAACAGCGACAGGCAGTTCAGGCCGCGCTCCATCGCCTCTTCGCTGAGCATGCTGCGTTCATCAAGACCATCTGCCAGGTGTACGCGCTGCTTCAGACGACCGATGATCTGCAGCGCGCCATCCACCTCACGGGCGATGACCATGTGGAAACTGTTAGAACCAAGGTCGACCGCGGCGAATTCCTGTGGTCGTGGGGTCTTATCATTTATCGGCATAGGTTAATCGGGTTGCTCGAGTGATTTGATATAGTCGTAAATCGCCAGTTGCGACCGCACTTTGCGGCGGTTGCCGCGCGGTACATAGCGGTTACTGAGTTCTTTGTCGATATAGCGCGCTTTCACCGTGTCGCTAAACAGAATCTCGATAATGTCGAGAATACGCTGTTTCAGGCGCGGATCCAGCAGCGGCGCTGCGACTTCAATTCGATAATCAATATTGCGCGTCATCCAGTCTGCCGAAGAGAGATAGACCTGTTTATCTCCCGCATTATCGAAAATATAGACCCGATCGTGCTCCAGGTAGCGGTCGACAATGCTGATGACGCGAATATTATCGCTGATACCTTCCAGTTCCGGGATGAGGGAGCACATGCCGCGGATCAGCAGATTGACCGGAACGCCAGAGCTGGACGCGGCATACAGTCTGTCCACCAGTCCTTTGTCGACCAGATTGTTGAGCTTCAGCGTGATGCCGGAGGACAACCCTTTCTGGGCGTTGGCAATTTCTTTGTCGATCATATCGTACAGCAGGCGGCGCGAGTTCTGCGGTGACACCAGCAGATAATCGAAGCTCACCGGGCGGTACGGGTTCTCAATAAAGTTGAACACCCGACGCACCTCGTTGGTGATGCGCGCGTCGGCGGTCAGCAGCGAGTAGTCGGTATAAATTCGTGCGGTTTTCTCGTTGAAGTTCCCGGTACCGATGTGGGCATAGCGCACCACGTCGTCACCCTCTTTACGGGAAATAAGGAACAGCTTGGCGTGAATTTTCAGGCCAGGCGCAGAGAAGATGACGTGTACGCCCGCTTCGGTCAGGCGGCGCGCCCAGTGAATGTTGGCCTCTTCGTCGAAACGTGCCTGCAGCTCAACCACCACGGTTACTTTTTTGCCGTTGTGCGCGGCGTGGATCATCGCGTCGATGATGCGGGAGTCTTTCGCCACGCGGTAAATATTGATTTTGATTGCCAGCACGCTCGGGTCAAAGGAGGCCTGACGCAGCAGCTCCAGCACGTGTTCAAACGTGTGATACGGATAGTAGAGCAGGACGTCGCGTTCACGGATGGCATCGAAACCGTTACGGAACTTATCGAACCAGAGATGACGCAGGCGCGGCAGCGGTTTATTCACCAGATTGGCTTTGCCGACGTTCGGGAAGCCAATAAAGTCTTTAAAGTTATGGTAACGACCGCCCGGCACGATGGAGTCATAGCGCGAGATAGTCAGCTTGTCGCGCAGCATTTCCACCATCGCGTCTGGCATATCACGCTGATAGACAAAGCGCACCGGTTCGGCCGTCAGACGCTGCTTGAGGCTGGAGGACATCAGCTCCATCAGGCTGGCTTCCATCTCGTGCACCAGGTCATATTCGGCGTCACGGGTCATCTTCATCGAGTAGGCGTTTAACGCGTCGTAATCGAAGAAGCCTTTGAAGATATCGTCCAGACAGTAGCGCAGGATGTTATCCAGCAGGATCATCGGTTTACGTCTGCGTGGGGTTTCCGGCGGCAGGTTCACAAAACGTGGCACCTTGTCGGACGGGATCTCCAGCAGCGCGTAACGGATGGATTCACCGCGAATAATTTCCACCGCCAGGTAGGTGTAGTCATCTTTCAGGAACTGCACCAGATCGGTTTCGCGGTTGATCAGAATAGGGGTGATGTGCTGGCGCAGATACTGTTTAAAGTAGTGGCGCAGCCAGTTTTGTTGGTTAACGGAGAGCTGTCGTTCGTTAATCAGGAAGATTTGATTGCGTGCCATCTCCAGCAGCAACTCGTTATAGAGGCCGTCAAATTCCTGATCGGCTTTCAACACGCGGGACTGAATTTTGCCTAACAGATGGCGAGAGTGAGAGTTTAAGCCCTGCTCTTCGCTGATGATGATCCGCCGTTTCAGCTCGGCAAAGCGAACCTTGTAGAACTCATCAAGGTTGTTGGAATAAATGCCCAAAAAACGCATGCGCTCAATAAGCGGGTTGCTTTTGTCCGCCGCTTCCTGGAGTACGCGTTCGTTGAATGCTAACCAGCTTAGCTCTTTCTCGATATATAACTTTTCCTGACCCATTACAGCTCACACTCCAGTTCAATCACAGGACGTGGTAAATCCGTCTCGTCCTTATTATGGCGAGCATTTCCACGATATGTCCAACAGTGCCAGAAAAGTATGACAGTTATTTTTTTGTTGGAGATTTTAGAAGGTTGGAGAAGGGAATATCGGGTAATGCGCTTTGTTGGTCGGGTAAGCGCTGCTGCGCCACCCGACAGAACAGACTACTCTTCGGCCGCGTAACCCTGCGGGGGTAGTTTCACGCCATCCAGCCAGGCAGCACCGTCGCGCATCGCCAGCCGCCCGTCGACAAACCAGCTGACCACCAGTGGATAAATGGCATGTTCCTGGCTCTGCACCCGTTCGGTGATGTCGTCTTCGGTGTCGCCGTCAAAGACCGGGACTTTCGCCTGCAGGATCACCGGTCCGCCGTCCAGCTCATCGGTCACGAAATGCACCGAGGTCCCGTGCTCTTCATCGCCGTTTTCCAGCACCTGACGATGGGTGTGCAGGCCGGGGTATTTCGGCAGAAGCGAAGGGTGGATATTCAGCAGACGCCCGGCGTAGTGCCCGACAAATGCCGGGCTCAGGATACGCATATACCCCGCCAGCACCACAACGTCCGGCGCGTAGGCATCAATCTCCTGAACCAGCTCGCGGTCAAAGGCTTCACGGCCGGCGAACTGACTGGCCTCCAGCGCGTGCGCGGGAATGTTTGCTTCCCGGGCGCGCTCAAGGCCGAACGCGTCGGCCTTGTTGCTGAATACTGCCCGAATGGTGCCATTGATTTTCTTCTGTTTGCAGGCGTCAATGATGGCCTGCAAATTGCTTCCGTTGCCGGAAATGAGCACCACGATGTTTTTCATTCAATGACCACACGCTGTTCGGAATCGGAAGCTTTGATAATACCGATTTTCCACGCGTTTTCACCTTTGTCCGTCAGCAGCTTAACGGCTTTATCCGCTTCGCTCGCTGGCAGGGCGATCACCATACCTACGCCACAGTTAAAGGTGCGGTACATTTCGTGAGAACTCACGTTGCCCGCGGTTTGCAGCCAGTTAAAGACTGCTGGCCACTGCCAGGACGATTCGTCGATTACCGCCTGGGTGTTGTCCGGCAGTACGCGCGGAATGTTTTCCCAGAAGCCGCCACCGGTCAGGTGGGCAATGGCGTGAACGTCCACGTTCTCAATCAGCTCCAGCACGTTTTTCACGTAGATGCGGGTCGGTGCCAGCAGATGGTCAGCCAGAGGTTTACCTTCAAGCTCGGTGGTTTGTGGGTCGCAACCGCTTACTTCGAGGATTTTACGCACCAGCGAGTAGCCGTTAGAGTGCGGGCCGCTGGAGGCCAGCGCAATCAGCACATCACCATCAGCCACTTTACTGCCGTCGATAATTTCTGATTTTTCTACCACACCCACGCAGAAGCCTGCGACGTCATAATCTTCGCCGTGATACATGCCTGGCATTTCTGCGGTTTCACCGCCAACCAGCGCGCAGCCAGACTGCAGACAGCCTTCGGCAATACCGTTGATCACGCTGGCCGCGGTATCCACATCCAGTTTGCCTGTCGCGTAGTAGTCGAGGAAGAACAGCGGCTCAGCGCCTTGTACCACCAGGTCGTTTACACACATCGCGACCAGATCGATACCGATCGTGTCGTGACGTTTTAAATCCATCGCCAGGCGCAGTTTTGTGCCTACACCGTCAGTACCCGAGACCAGAACAGGTTCACGATATTTTTGCGGCAGCGCGCACAGTGCGCCGAAGCCACCCAGACCACCCATCACTTCCGGGCGGCGGGTTTTTTTCACCACACCTTTGATTCGGTCAACCAGCGCATTACCTGCGTCAATATCAACACCGGCATCTTTGTAGCTGAGAGAAGTTTTGTTGGTCACGGCTCAAGTCCCCACGCGATTGCATAGCTAGTAAGAAAAATCGGCGCAATTCTAACAGTCCAGGCAAACGTTTGCGAGCCTATTCTCGGCGCGAGGATCTTTTTTTCTGCTCCGCCCCCGGCGGCGCGCAAACTTGACTCCGTTCACGAAAATGAAACCGGTTTCGGCGATCTGCTTGCATGCGGTTCAGGGAATGAACATCATGAAATGAAACCGGTTTCAGTTTCATTTTGGAGGAATGAAGGCCATGAACATCGCCGCATTTGATATCGGTGGCACCGCGTTAAAAATGGGCATTGCGACAGCGCAGGGAGAGCTACTGCAAACGGATAAGGCCGCCATCAGGAACAGCGACGGTGACGCCATTCTTGCGCAGATGCTGAACTGGGTAACGGCCCATCCCGGGCTTAAGGGGATCGCCATCAGCGCGCCGGGGTATGTTAATCCGCATACCGGCTTTATTGAGATGGGCGGGGCCATTCGCCGCTTCGACCAGTTCGCAATGAAAGGCTGGCTTGAGGCGAAAACGGGTTTACCGGTTACCGTCGAGAATGACGCTAACTGCGTGCTGCTGGCGGAGCGCTAGCAGGGCAAGGCGAAGGATATCGATAACTTTCTGGTACTGACCATCGGCACCGGGATCGGCGGGGCGATTTTCTGCAATGGCAGGCTGGTTCACGGGGCGCGTTTTCGCGCCGGAGAGTTCGGCTACATGCTTACGGAAAGGGCAGACTCACGGCGCGTGGCCCGCCACTCCATGAATGAAAACTGTACGTTACGCACGCTTCGCAAGCGCTATGCCGATTTTCACGGTCTGACGCTTGAGAGCGTCACCGGCGAGGCCATTTTTGATGGCTATGACGCAGGCGACACCGTATGCCGCCGCCTGGTGGATGATTTTCTTAACGGCATTGCGACAGGGCTCTACAACCTGGCGAATGTGTTCGACCCGCAGACCATCTTCATTGGCGGCGGTATCGCGGAGCGGCCCGGGTTTATGGATCTGCTTCGCACCCATCTTGCGTGGTTTGGCATCGCGGATATCGCCGATGTCGTCAGCCACGGCAACCGGGCCGGTCTTGTCGGCGCGGTTTACCACTTCAGACAGCAGTATCCGTCAGCAATCAGCAACATCGAATGAGGGAAAGAGTATGTCAGGATTTAAAGAAGGTTTTCTGTGGGGCGGCGCGGTGGCCGCGCACCAGCTGGAAGGTGGCTGGAAAGAGGGCGGTAAAGGCGTAAGCGTCGCCGATGTTATGACCGCTGGCGCCCACGGCGTGCCGCGTGAAATCACCGATGGCGTGCTGCCAGGAAAAAACTACCCGAACCACGAAGCCATCGATTTTTACCATCGCTATAAAGAAGACATCAAACTCTTTGCGGAGATGGGGTTCAAATGCTTCCGTACCTCCATTGCCTGGACGCGTATTTTCCCGAAAGGGGATGAGCTGGAGCCGAACGAAGCGGGCCTTCAATTCTACGATGACCTTTTCGATGAATGCCTCAAATACGGCATCGAACCGGTTATCACCCTGTCGCATTTTGAGATGCCGTATCATCTGGTCACCGAGTACGGCGGCTGGCGCAACCGTAAGCTGATCGACTTCTTTGTCCGCTTCGCAAAAGCGGTCTTCCAGCGCTATCAGCATAAGGTGAAGTACTGGATGACCTTTAACGAGATCAACAACCAGGCTAACTTCCACGAAGATTTTGCGCCGTTTACCAACTCCGGGCTGAAGTATGCGCCGGGTGAAGACCGTGAGCCGGTGATGTTCCAGGCCGCGCACTATGAGCTGGTGGCCAGCGCGCTGGCGGTAAAAGCCGGGCGCGAGATTAATCCTTCCCTGCAGATCGGCTGCATGATTGCCATGTGCCCCATTTATCCGCTGACCTGCGCGCCTGACGACATCATGATGGCGATGAACGCGATGCATCGTCGCTACTGGTTCACCGACGTTCACGTGCGCGGCAAGTATCCGCAGCATCTGCTTAACTACTTTGCGCGTCGTGGTTTCACGCTGGACATTACCGAAGAAGACAAAGTGGCGCTGACGCAGGGCTGCGTGGATTACATCGGCTTTAGCTATTACATGTCCTTCGCCACCAAAGCGACGGCGGACAACCCGGAACTGGATTACGATGAAAGCAAGAGTCTGGTCTCCAACCCGTACGTGCAGAAATCTGACTGGGGTTGGCAGATTGACCCGGTTGGCCTGCGCTACTCCCTGAACTGGTTCTGGGATCACTACCAGCTGCCGCTGTTCATCGTTGAGAACGGCTTCGGCGCGATTGACGTGCAGGAGAGCGACGGCACGGTGAACGACCAGTACCGCATTGATTATCTCTCGGCGCACATCCGCGAGATGAAAAAAGCGGTGGTGGAAGATGGCGTGGATCTGATGGGCTACACCCCGTGGGGCTGTATCGATCTCGTTTCTGCCGGCACCGGCGAGATGAAGAAACGTTACGGGTTTATCTTTGTTGATAAAGACAACGAAGGGAACGGCACGCTGAACCGCAGCAAGAAAAAGTCGTTTGACTGGTATAAGCAGGTGATTGCGAGCAACGGCGACAACCTGTAATTGTCGGGTGGCGCTTACGCTTACCCGACCTACACTACACGTAAGCGCAGCGCCACCGGGCAGAACCCCGCACCCAAGCCGGAGTCTCGCCTCCGGTTTTTTTTGTCTCTAAATCACTTTGCTTGATATACGTCAAGCAAGATGGGTATGGCCTAATCCGAAAAAAGCGGTATAATCCCGCGATTTTTTTGCGGATGCCACCTCAGAGGAGAAAGAGAATGAAGATTGTGGAAGTGAAACACCCACTCGTTAAACACAAGTTGGGCCTGATGCGTGAGCATGACATCAGCACGAAGCGTTTTCGCGAACTGGCATCTGAAGTCGGCAGCCTGCTGACCTACGAAGCGACCTCTGACCTCGAAACGGAAAAAGTGACCATCGAAGGCTGGAACGGCCCGGTGCAGGTTGAGCAGATCAAAGGTAAGAAAATTACCGTGGTGCCAATCCTGCGTGCTGGTCTTGGCATGATGGAAGGCGTGCTGGAGCACGTACCGAGCGCGCGTATCAGCGTGGTGGGGATCTACCGTAATGAAGAAACCCTGGAGCCGGTTCCGTACTTCCAGAAGCTGGTGTCTAACATCGACGAGCGTATGGCGCTGGTGGTTGACCCGATGCTGGCGACCGGCGGCTCAATGATTGCCACCATCGACCTGCTGAAAAAAGCAGGCTGCAGCAGCATCAAAGTGCTGGTGCTGGTTGCGGCACCGGAAGGGATCGCGGCGCTGGAAAAAGCACACCCGGATGTGGAGCTGTACACCGCGTCTGTCGACCAGGGGCTCAACGAGCACGGGTACATCATCCCGGGGCTGGGCGATGCCGGCGATAAGATCTTTGGTACGAAATAATCGAATAACGATAAATAAGCCGACTTTGAAAGTCGGCTTTTTTTTGAATAAAACACACATAACTAACCATCTCAGAGGAAAACACTATGACGCGCCGTGCTATCGGGGTGAGTGAAAGACCGCCGCTTTTACAGACTATCCCGCTTAGTTTGCAGCACCTGTTCGCTATGTTTGGCGCAACCGTGCTGGTGCCAATCCTGTTTCACATTAACCCGGCTACCGTGCTGTTGTTCAATGGTATCGGGACGCTGCTGTACCTCTTTATCTGTAAAGGTAAAATCCCGGCGTATCTGGGGTCGAGCTTTGCCTTTATCTCGCCGGTGTTGCTGCTGTTGCCCCTGGGGTATGAAGTGGCGCTGGGCGGCTTTATCATGTGCGGTGTGTTGTTCTGCCTGGTCTCTTTCATTGTGAAGAAGGCCGGTACCGGCTGGCTGGACGTGATGTTCCCACCGGCGGCGATGGGGGCCATCGTTGCCGTCATCGGTCTGGAGCTGGCAGGCGTGGCGGCGAATATGGCTGGCCTGCTGCCTGCTGATGGGCAGTCGCCGGACTCTAAAACCATCATCATCTCACTGGTGACGCTGGGCGTGACGGTATTTGGCTCCGTGCTGTTCCGCGGTTTTATGGCGATTATCCCGATCCTGATCGGCGTGCTGGCGGGTTATGCACTCTCCTTCGTGATGGGTGTTGTCGATACCACGCCAATTGCTCAGGCGCACTGGTTTGCCCTGCCAACCTTCTATACGCCACGCTTTGAATGGTTTGCTATCTTCACTATTCTGCCTGCCGCGCTGGTGGTTATTGCTGAACACGTTGGCCACCTTGTGGTGACGGCGAACATCGTTAAACGTGACCTGATCCGCGACCCGGGTCTGCACCGTTCGATGTTTGCAAACGGCTTCTCGACGATCATCTCCGGTTTCTTTGGCTCCACGCCAAATACCACCTACGGTGAGAATATTGGCGTCATGGCGATCACTCGCGTTTACAGTACCTGGGTTATCGGCGGTGCGGCAATCATCGCAATCCTGCTCTCCTGCGTGGGTAAACTGGCGGCAGCGATCCAGATCATCCCGGTTCCGGTGATGGGCGGCGTGTCTCTGCTGCTGTACGGCGTAATTGGCGCATCTGGTATTCGCGTGCTGATTGAGTCCAAAGTGGACTACAGCAAAGCGCAGAACCTGATCCTGACTTCCGTTATCCTGATCATCGGCGTGAGCGGCGCGAAGGTACACATCGGCGCGGCCGAGCTGAAAGGCATGGCGCTGGCGACCATCGTTGGTGTGGGCCTGAGCCTGATTTTCAAGCTGATTTCCGTGATCCGCCCTGAAGAGGTGGTGCTGGACGCTGACGAAAGCGAAAAAGCGTCACACTGATCGTAAAACCGGGTGGACGATCCGCCCGGTTCTCTCCTGGCAGGTTCCGTGCTAAACTCCGTTCCGATTTTATGTAAGATCTGGTTGAGGTACTTCTGAACGGACCGGCACAGCTCTCTCTGCCACTCTATCTCCCTGACGACGAAACTTTCGCGAGTTTCTGGCCGGGTGATAACCCCTCTTTACTGGCTGCACTGCAGAACGTGCTGCGCCAGGATCACAGCGGATACATCTATATCTGGTCACGCGAAGGCGCGGGACGCAGTCATCTGTTGCATGCCGCCTGTGCTGAGCTTTCAGCGCGGGGGGATGCGGTAGGCTATGTACCGCTGGATAAACGTACCTGGTTTGTGCCTGACGTGCTGGAGGGAATGGAACATCTCTCCCTGGTCTGCATCGATAATATCGAATGCGTGGCGGGGGATGAGCCGTGGGAAATGGCGATCTTTAACCTCTATAACCGTATCCTGGAGTCGGGCAAAACCCGGCTGCTGATCACCGGCGATCGTCCGCCGCGCCAGCTGAATCTGGGGCTGCCGGATCTGGCCTCCCGACTCGACTGGGGGCAAATCTACAAACTGCAACCGCTGTCAGATGAAGACAAACTCCAGGCGCTTCAGCTGCGCGCCAGACTGCGCGGATTTGAACTGCCGGAAGACGTAGGGCGCTTCCTGCTCAAGCGTCTGGACAGGGAAATGCGCACGCTGTTTGATACGCTCGATCAACTCGATCGCGCCTCCATTACCGCCCAGCGCAAGCTCACCATTCCGTTTGTGAAAGATATTCTGAAGCTTTGAGTTTTTTTGCCCGGTGGCGCTGCGCTTACCGGGCCTACGGGATCGAGTAGGCCGGGTAAGGCGTAGCCGCCACCCGGCTAGAGATCTCCCATCAGGTGCTCCACCAGCAGCGGAATCGGCCTCCCTGAGGCCACGCTTCTGCCACCCTCACGCCACAGCGCCGTACCGCTAATATCCAGATGCGCCCACGGGATTGTCGGCGGGCAGAAGTGATGCAGCAGCCACGCCGCCGAGGCACTGATCGCCGCATTGTTGGGCGGCGTATTGCACAGATCGGCGATGGCGCTGTCGGTCTGCTTTTTCAGCCGCGCATCCAGCGGCAGGGACCACACTTCATCTCCGCTCTGTTTTCCTGCCTGCGTCAGCGCCTGGCGCAGTGGCTCGTCCTGGGTCATCAACCCGCTCAGCTCATATCCCAGCGCTTTGACCACCGCACCTGTCAGCGTTGCCATATCGATAATGTAGCGCGCCTGCGGATGGCGCTGGCTGGTCCAGGCGATAGCCTCTGCCAGCACCAGTCGGCCTTCGGCATCGGTATTGTTGATTTCGACCGTGGTGCCGTTGCAGGCTCTGGCTACCGTGCCAGGCTGCATGGCGTCCGGGCCGATGGCGTTTTCTGCCAGCGCCAGCACGCCCATGAGGCGCACGGGGAGCGCCAGCTCTGCAACGGTCAGCATCAGCCCCAGCACGTTCGCTGCCCCGCACATGTCATATTTCATGGTGTACATGCCCGCGCCATCCTTGAGCCACAGGCCGCCGGTATCGAAGGTAATGCCTTTACCAACATAGCAGCGCACCGGGCCGTCAGAAACACCGTCATAGTGAATAGCCAGCAGTCGTGGCGGGCAGGAGGCGCCTTTGCCAACGGCGTGAAGCAGCCCCAGACCCTGCTCAACGATCTGCTTTTCATCCAGCACTTCACAGCGCAGGGCAGGGAAGGCCGCGCACAGCGTCTGCGCCTCCTGCACCATAAACTGCGGCGTGCAGCGGTCGGAGGGGATATCGGCCAGACGGCGTGCGGCGACCATTCCACGGCCAATGGCGAGCTGCTGGCGGAAGATAACGTCCAGCCGCGCCTGCTGTTCTGGCAGGCAGAGGGCGGTAACGTGCTCAACGCGCAAAGTGACATCGTCCGCTTTCTTCAGCTGCAGATCGCTAAGCCTGTGCGACTGATTAAAAAGAAAACGCAGGACCTGTTGCAGCACAACGTCGTCAATGTGGGTGACATCCAGGACCACGTCGGTACTGACGGGCGTGGTCAGCAGCGGACGGAGTGCCGTAAGCAATCCTTCGGAAAGGCTATCCTGCCAGAGAGCATCCGGCACCAGCGTGATGCGCGCAAAAGGCGCACAGCCAAAACGGGTGTCGGCAACGACATCTTGCCCGCGCATTTCCGCAATCAGTGGCGTGTCCGGCAACAGCGTAGACGAGCTGCGGGCGATGAGGTGGCCGTGTGGTTTTACGTCAGAAAGGGCGGTTATCAGCTGATACGTCATCATCATTACTCCTCAATCGGTGCGCGGATCCGTGCGGCATAGGCCTGCATCCATTCATCATCCACCGCCTGATAGTGCGTTTTTTCCCGCAGGCGTTCGGCGCGAAACACGGTCAGCGGCTGGCGTGCCGTCGCCACCACAAAGGAGAACGTTTTAATGTTGGTGGCGGCGCCAAATTCACCTTTGTTATTCATGCATACCACGGAGAGATCCCCCGCGCGGCCAAAGCGCGACATCAGCCTGTCTTCCAGCTCGAACACCACGGAATCTGCCGCCTGCTGCGGAGACATCCCCTGCGCCATGCGGCGAACAATTTCGTAGCTGGTGCAGCCTTTCATCAGATCTTCGCCCACGCCCGTGGCGGTGGCGGCGCCGGTTTCACTGTCGCAGTAGAAGCCGGAGCCGATGATCGGCGAATCGCCAAGTCGGCCGCGCTTTTTCATAAACAGGCCGCTGGTGGAGGTCGCCACGCTCATGGATCCCTGTTTGTCGAGACCGATAATCCCGACCGTGTCATGGCCATCGTAGGGGCTTAAGCCTTTATCCAGCGTCTCCCGGCAGCGCTTGCGGTAGTGCTGCATGGCCCGGTCGGTGAGCATCGTTTTGTCGGCAAAACCCTGGCTCAATGCCCACTCGCGTGCGCCCTGGCCGACCAGCAGGCTGTTATAGCGCTGGCGGCTTAACGCCTGCGCCACGCGTACCGGGTTGGCGATATCCACCAGATTTCCCACGGCGCCAAACGCCAGCGTGTCGCCGTCCATGTAGGCGGCGTCCAGTTCCACCTCGCCATTTTCGGTTGGTAGCCCGCCGTAGCCGACCGATTTATAGAACGGGAAGTCCTCGACGGCGGCAACGGCATCCACGACCGCGGCAGCCACCGGTTTCCCTGCTGCCAGCGCAGAGGCCGACTCGGTGACGCCTTCAAGCGCCATTCGCCAGGTGGCGATAATTCCCCACATGCTTTACTCCTGTTTTGCAAGGGTGGTGTCGGTTTGCGTCACGGTGGCAATCTCCGCGGCGCGGTACTGTTTATCCACGATACGCATGAATGGCAGATACAGCATGGCGCCAATCAGCAGGTTGATAAGCTGCATGATGCTGCCGCTGAGATGCCCGGTGACGATAAAACCGCTGATAACAGGCGGCAGCGTCCAGGGGATAAACACCCCGGTGGTGACGGCGACCGCACCAATTTTCATTGCCACGTACTGCACGGTGACCAGCACCAGCGGCACCAGATTGAACGGAATGAGCATGATCGGGTTCATGATCACCGGCAGGCCGAACAGAATCGGCTCGTTGATGTTAAACACCGAGGCCCCCGCGCCCAGGCGTGCCACTTCGCGCATGTTTTTACTGCGGGCGAAAATCAGCATCGCAATCACCAGCGACAGCGTGGCCCCTGCGCCGCCCATCCAGATCATGTCAAAAAACTGTTCGGTAATAATGTGCGGTGGGGTGGCGCCGGCCTGAATGGCGGCGATGTTATCGGTCTGGTTCTCCATCCACAGCGGGCGAATAATGCCGTTGATCATCGAACCGGAGTTAATGCCCACAGACCACAGAATGGTGATGCTGAATACCGTCATCAGCGCGCCAAAATAGGAGGTACCGTAGTGGCGAACCGGGGTTGCCACCACCTCGTAAATAAACTGGTGGATGGTGTTGTAGTGGGTGTTTTCAAAGCCGATGCGGATAACCAGCACCAGGATCATCACCAGCAGGGCAGGGATCAGCGCCGCGAACGACTCCTGCACCGCAGGCGGCACGCCATCCGGCATTCTGATAACCAGTTTTTTGCGCTTCAGCCAGCAGAACAGCTCCGTCCAAAGCAGGGAACCAATCATCGCCACGAATAGCCCTTTACTGCCAATCCACTCTACCGGCATGACGGTGATGCCACCCTGTTCCGCCACTTTGATAAAAGGGGTCAGGATCAGAAAGGCGACCAGCGCCAGAATGCCGCAGGAGATACGGTCTTCGCCATAGTGTTCAGCCAGGCGATAGGCGACCAGGAAGCTGATAAACAGCGACATGGTCGAGAACACCGCGTTGAACGGGATTTCGATAATCGCGCTCCAGCTTTCCCCAAACGCCTGAGACATAAACTGCTGATAGGTTTGATTGGGAAAGGAGGAGATCACCAGCAGGATAGAGCCGACGATGATAAACGGCATGAATGAAACGTAGGCACCGCGAATGGCACCAAGATGACGCTGCTGGGCCGTTTTGGCCGCCAGCGGCATCAGTTTTGCTTCAAGAAATCCCAGAACATTGTTCATTGTGAACTCCGTACAAGATTGAGAGGTGTTGTTTATGTTATCTCTGGGGATTATCAGTGAAGCGCGGCGAGCGAAAGGTGAAATCGGTCACAAAGCAATCGCTGGTGTATTATAAATCTCATAAGATTAGTTCTGGAGTTTGTTGCGATGGAAATCAAACTGCACGCCAATGCGACCACGACGCCGCGCATCCGTCGTTATCTTCAACAGTCGGATAAGAGCGACAGAGAGCTGGCCGTAGAGCTGGGGATTTCGGTCACTACCGTCAGACGCTGGCGCAATCGCGACCAGGTGTCGGATAACCATACGGCGCCCAAAGTGATACACAAAGCGATGAGACAAGAGCAGGTTGCGCTGGTGAATGCCCTGCGTGACATCCTGGGCGCGCCGTTGGATGACCTGCTGCTTATGGTCAACGACGTCCTGGGGATCGCTGTTTCCCGCGCCACCCTGAACCGCTATCTCAAACCGGCCGCTGCAAAGCAAAAAGGGGCCCCCTTGCAGGGGAAAAAGGCGCTGAAAGCGGGTATTACGCCCCATGCACTGGAACTGCACCATTTGCCTTTGTCGCTGCATATGGACGACGGCGGGGAGCAGCATTTGCTTTGGGCGCGAGAGCCGGTGAGCGGCTGGTGCTATGCCCGGCTTTATGCGGGACTGTCGCCTCAACGACTGAATACCTGGACGCAGGAGGTGCTGGCGGCGTGTCCGGCTGCTATACAATCTATTGAGACTTTTGGTTTTGAGGCGACGCTGGCTGTTAACGACATTGCGGTGAAGGCACATCAACGTACCTGCAGTGCACTTCAGGTGATGGTGCCCTTACGCGATATTATTCCGCGGGTGAATGTGGAACCGGCGGGGGCGCTATTGATGACCTTGTGCGAGTTTTACAACCGGGGTAAAGCGCAGAAAAAGCTGGGGGAAAGTACGCCGCAGGCCTTTCTGGAAGGGCTGCGGCGCGAGGCTTAAAGAATGTCGAGCACATCTTCCGGCGGACGCCCGATGCGCGCCTTGCCGTTTGCCACCACAATCGGGCGTTCAATGAGCTTCGGATTGTCAACCATCGCCTGTACGAGCTCAGCTTCAGTGAGACGCGGGTCGTCCAGGTTAAGTGACTTATAGAGATCCTCTTTCTGGCGCATCAACTCACGTGCACTTCCCATGCCCAGCATGTGCAGGAGCTGGCGGATCGTCTGCGCGTCTGGTGGTGTCTCCAGATACAGCACTACTTCAGGCTCTACGCCGTTGGATTTCAGCAGGCTGAGGGTGTCGCGGCTCTTGGAGCAGCGAGGGTTATGGTAGATTTTTACCGCGTCAGTCATATTTTCTTCCTTTTTACATCTTTTCGTACGGCTTGAAGCGCTGCTGTAGCGCGCGCAGCTGATCGATACGCGCATCGTAACGGGCCTGTTGCAGGCTGCCAAGTTTGACCTGTGAACTGGCGCTGCTGAGCATCGAAATGGCCTGATCCAGACGCCCCACCAGGGCAAATCCTTCGGCGCGTGCCGCCAGTTCCTGATCGCGGTTGCCCAGCTGGGCTTCTGCCTGAGCGAGCAGATCCCAGCCGTTTTGATCGTCTTTATTGTCGAAGGTGTAGCGGTTCAGAATGGTGGCCGCTTCACCCGGCTGGCCGCCCTGCAGATAAGCGTTCGCCAGGTTAAGCTGCAGAACCGGGTTGGTCCGCACCTCTTTGGCACCTTTCAGGCGGTTAATCGCATCGGCAGGTCTCTTCTGCCCCAGATCGATATCCGTGGAGAGATCGAGATACCACGGGTTATTCGGGTCGGCGGCCAGCAACGGTTGCAGCGTTTTTCGCGCTTCGTCGTATTTGCTGGCTTCCATCGCCTGCAGGGCACGGCCGTATTGCGCCGCGTTCTTCTCGCGCACGTTGCCTTTTGCCAGGGCATCCAGCAGGTCGCTGGTGAGCTGGTTGCGCCCGGAATTGTACATGCCCAGCGTTCTCACTTTCGCCATGTAGAAATCCTGTGAGGATTGCACCACCACCGGACGCATCTGATTGGCACGGTTACGCGCATCGGACAGACGGCTTTCCGGTAACGGGTGGGTGAGCAGAATTTCGGGTGGACGTGACGAGTAGCGCGCCTGATCGAGCAGTTTTTCCAGGAAGCTGGGCATGGCCTGTGGGTCAAAGCCCGAGCGCTGCAACACCTGGATGCCAATGCGGTCCGCTTCCTGTTCGTTTTGCTGGGTGAAACTGATCATCCCCTGGCGCGTGCCTGCCAGCGTGCCGGTTAATGCGGCCATCCCGGCCTGCGGGCTGGCCATCGCCAGCAAAATAGAGCCCAGCGCACCCACCCAGGTCAGGGGCGCGTTGCGTTTCTGGTCTTCCATCGCACGGGCCAGATGGCGCTGGGTCACGTGGGAAATTTCGTGCGCCATGACCGACGCCAGCTGGCTTTCGTTATCGGAATAACGGAATAACGCCGAATGCAGCACCACGTTACCGCCAAAGAAGGCGAAGGCGTTGATTTCGTCGTTATTAATTAAATAGAAGTGGAAGGGGGTTTTTACCGAGTTGGCGTGCGCGACCAGGCGCATCCCCAGACCATTAATGTACTGCACCAGCAATGGGTCATTGATCAGCGGAGCACTGCCGCGCAACTGGCGAACATAGTAATCACCCATCTGCATCTCCTGACCAATGGAGAGCGTGCTTCCTGCTGTGGTGCCCATGTCCGGCAATGAATCGGACGAGTCAGCGAAAGCTGGCAACACCTGACCGACCGTTACGGCGGCAATCAGTGTCGCAACCACTGTTTTTTTCAACTGCCTGAACATAACCACTGTCCTGTATTTTGGATGTGCTAATTTGACCGATGAACCCGCATATCGTTCATCTCCACTGCCCTGCGAGTGTAGCCGTGTTGTGGCATGAAGAAAATCCCATTCATCAGGCTTTTGCGGATTGTGACAGCGATACAAAAAGCGAAAGTCTTTTTTGTGACAGTTAGATACAATTCACCTTCTGACTCCCGTCATTCGATTCAGGGAAGGGTTGTATGCTCGAAATGTTAATGCAGTGGTACCGGCGCCGGTTTAGCGACCCGGAAGCCATTGCTTTGCTGGTTATTCTGGTTGCCGGGTTCGGTATTCTGTTCTTCTTCAGCGGCCTTCTGGCACCACTGCTGGTGGCCATTGTGCTGGCCTATCTGCTGGAGTGGCCAACCGCGCGGCTGGAAAATATCGGTTGCTCCCGACGCTGGGCGACCAGCATCGTGCTGGTGCTGTTTGTTGGCATTCTGCTGTTGATGGCGTTTGTGGTCATGCCCGTCGCCTGGCAGCAGGGGATCAACCTGATCCGCGATATGCCCGGCATGTTAAATAAGCTTTCTGATTTTGCCGCCACGCTGCCGCGTCGTTATCCGGCGCTGATGGACGCGGGGATCATCGATGCGATGGCCGAAAACATGCGCGCCCGCATCATGACCATGGGCGATTCGGTGGTGAAATACTCCCTGGCGTCGCTGGTTGGGCTCCTTACGCTCGCCGTCTACCTGGTGCTGGTGCCGTTGATGGTGTTCTTCCTGGTGAAGGACAAAGACCAGATGCTCAACGCCGTGCGGCGTATTCTGCCGCGTAATCGCGGGCTGGCCGGGCAGGTGTGGGAAGAGATGAACCAGCAGATCACCAACTACATTCGCGGCAAGGTGCTGGAGATGATTGTGGTTGGGGTCGCGACCTGGATTGGCTTCCTGATCTTCGGGCTTAACTACTCGCTGCTGCTGGCGGTGCTGGTGGGGCTGTCGGTCCTTATTCCGTATATTGGCGCTTTTGTGGTCACCATTCCGGTTGTTGGGGTCGCGCTGTTCCAGTTTGGCCTGGGCACCGAGTTCTGGAGTTGCTTCGCGGTGTACCTGATTATTCAGGCCCTGGATGGCAACCTGCTGGTGCCGGTGCTGTTCTCAGAAGCGGTGAATCTGCATCCGCTGGTGATTATCTTATCGGTGGTGATTTTCGGCGGGCTGTGGGGATTCTGGGGCGTGTTCTTTGCCATTCCGCTGGCGACGCTGATTAAAGCTGTCGTCCATGCATGGCCGGATGTGCCAGCGGTGGAGGAGAAGTAGTTTTTGTGCGGCCTGATGCCCTTCTCTCACGGGGGAGAGGGGGAAAACACTAAAAACGGCAACCAGGTTGCCGTTTTGTATTTATCTTGTAGGTCGGGTAAGGCGAAGCCGCCACCCGACACTCACTTTCAGGCACTTTGTTTCAGCCAGTTCAGCACCACGTCGTGGTGGTTGCTGGTTTTGAAGTCGTCAAAGACATGTTCCACTTTACCGTCAGCGTCAATCAGGAAGCTGATGCGGTGAATGCCGTCATAGGTTTTGCCCATAAACGTCTTCTCGCCCCAGACGCCGAACTGCTCACAGACCTGATGATCTTCGTCGGAAAGCAGCGTGAAGTTCAGCAGCTCTTTTTCAGCAAATCGTGACAGCTTTTCTGGCTTATCGGTGCTGATGCCCAGCACTTCCACGCCGGCTTTTTTCAACTCGTCCATGTTGTCGCGTAAGCCGCAGGCCTGCACGGTGCAGCCCGGGGTCATGGCTTTCGGGTAGAAATAGACCAGAACACGCTGTCCCTGGAAGTCGGTCAAATTTACTTGCTCACCATCCTGATCCGGTAAGCTAAATTTCGGTGCGATGTCACCGGCTTTCAGTGGGTTCATTACTCAACTCCATCCTGTTCATGCTGCGAATAATTTACGACGCTTATACTGCCTTGCGCGTGTAATTCTGTACAGAGGGCTTTGAACGCTTGCTCGATATTTGACGCATCCTGGGATGCAGGACTGTGGGCGGTGATTTGAATAAAGAGGGTAGGAACGGCACTCTCATCAGCCGGTTGTGTGCGGGAAACCAGTTCGGCAATGTTCATCTGATGGCTGTCAAACAGCGCGGTAAAACGCTCGATCAGATGAGGGGAATCAGGAACTTCAACCTGTACCCAGACGGTGGCAGGCATGGCCGGACGCGGACGCGCATTGGTGCGTTTCATCACGATCAGCAAATCCAGCTCCGCGCCTTTCAGCGGCAGGGTAGATTCGATAAGCGTGATGGCGTTCCATGTCCCGGACAGCAGCATAATAAACGTGAACTCTTCGCCCAGCATCGCCAGACGGCTGTCCTCGATATTACAGCCGCAGCTGCTCACGTGGCGGGTAATGGTGTTCACGATACCCGGCCTGTCAGCACCCAGCGCAGTGATAACCAGGTAATGTTGTGATGAGGTTGTCAAACCTGTTCTTCCTTTGCTTGGTTAAGTCTTCCTAAGCAAAGCATAAAAAAAACATGCATACAACCGCCTGAGGGCCTCAGGTCGCTTGCTTTTATTACAGTTCCAAACGTACCATTGAGGCTCTTGTTCGCACAGAGGATGGCTCATGTTCACGGGAAGTATTGTCGCGCTTGTAACACCGATGGATGAAAAAGGTAATGTCTGCCGGTCAAGCATGAAGAAGCTGATTGATTACCATGTCGCCAATGGAACCTCGGCGATCGTTTCGGTAGGGACTACCGGTGAATCTGCAACGCTGAGCCACGAAGAGCACGGCGATGTGGTGATGTTGACCCTCGAACTGGCTGACGGACGTATTCCGGTCATCGCGGGAACGGGCGCGAATGCAACCGCAGAAGCGATTAGCCTGACCCAACGTTTTAACGACAGCGGCGTCGTTGGCTGTCTCACGGTCACCCCTTACTACAACCGTCCTACTCAGGAAGGTTTGTTCCAGCATTTCAAAGCCATCGCTGAACATACTGACTTGCCACAAATTCTGTATAATGTGCCGTCCCGTACTGGCTGCGATATGCTGCCGGAAACCGTTGGTCGTCTCTCGAAAGTAAAAAATATTATCGGGATTAAAGAGGCGACAGGGAACTTAAGCCGCGTTCATCAGATCAAAGAGCTGGTTTCAGACGACTTTATCCTGTTGAGCGGTGACGATGCGACCGCGCTGGACTTCATGCAGCTCGGTGGTCATGGCGTGATCTCCGTAACGTCGAACGTTGCGGCCCGCGATATGGCGGAAATGTGCAAGCTGGCGGCGGCAGGTCACTTTGATGAAGCCCGTCTCATTAATAAACGTCTGATGCCGTTGCACAATAAATTATTTGTCGAACCCAATCCGATCCCGGTGAAATGGGCATGTAAGGAGTTGGGACTTGTAGCAACCGATACGCTGCGTCTGCCAATGACACCGATTACCGACCACGGTCGTGAAATCGTCACTGCAGCGCTGAAGCATGCCGGTTTGCTGTAAAGTTTAGGGAGATTTGATGGCTTATTCAGTACAGAAGTCGCGCCTGGCGAAGGTTGCGAGTGTTTCGCTTGTTATGCTGCTCGCTGCCTGTAGTTCAGACTCGCGCTACAAGCGCCAGGTGAGCGGTGATGAATCCTATCTGGATGCGACCCCGCTTGCTGAACTTCATGCACCGGCTGGCATGATCCTGCCGATTCAGAACGGCGATTATAATATCCCCGTGACCAACGGCAGCGGCCCGGTGGGCAAAGCGCTTGATATTCGTCCGCCAGCACAGCCTCTGGCGCTGGTGAGCGGGGCGCGTACCCAGTTTACCGGTGATACCGCGTCTCTGATGGTGGAAAGCGCACGTGGCAGCACGCTGTGGCCACAGGTGGTGAGCGTCATTCAGTCGAAGAACTACACGATTGACAAGCGTGATGACGCCAGCCAGACGTTAACCACCGACTGGATCGAGTGGAACCGTCTGGATGAAGACCAGCAGTACCGTGGTCGTTATCAAGTCTCCGTTAAACCGCAGGGCTATCAGCAGGCGGTTACCGTTAAGCTGTTGAACCTGGAGCAGGCGGGTAAACCGGTGGCGGATGCTGCCTCTATGCAGCGTTACAGCACTGAAATGCTGAACGTGATTGCTGCGGGTCTGGATAAGAACGCCACAGACGCGGCTAACGCCTCACAGAACCGCAACGGCATGACGTTTGATGTCCAGAGCGGCGCGGATGATACCGGCCTGCCAATGCTGGTTGTTCGTGCGCCATTCAACCAGACCTGGCAGCGCCTGCCAGCGACGCTGGAGAAAGTGGGCATGAAGGTGACCGACAGCACGCGTTCAACCGGTAGCATAACCGCAACGTATAAGCCGCTGTCCGACAGCGCATGGCAGGAGCTGGGCGCACGCGATCCACAGCTCGCTTCCGGCGACTACAAGATTCAGGTAGGCGACCTTGATAACCGCAGTAGCCTGCAGTTTATCGATCCGAAAGGTCACACGCTGACCCAGTCGCAGAACGATGCGCTGGTCGCGGTCTTCCAGGCTGCATTCAGCAAATAAATACGAGGGCTGGTGAATCCAGCCCTTTTTATTTTCGTGCTACGCAAACGTGTGCGTGGCATAATATGCCCAGTTTTGAACACAAATCATCACACCAGGAGTAATCAAGATGCAGAAGCAAGCTGAGTTGTATCGTGGCAAAGCGAAGACCGTATACAGCACGGAAAACCCGGATCTGTTGGTGCTCGAGTTCCGCAATGATACGTCAGCAGGGGATGGCGCACGCATTGAGCAGTTCGATCGTAAAGGCATGGTGAACAACAAGTTCAACCACTTCATTATGACCAAACTGGCCGAAGCGGGTATCCCGACTCAGATGGAAGCGTTGCTGTCCGATACGGAATGTCTGGTGAAAAAACTGGATATGGTTCCGGTTGAGTGCGTCATTCGTAACCGTGCCGCGGGCTCCCTGGTGAAGCGTCTGGGCATTGAGGAAGGCATCGAGCTGAATCCACCGCTGTTCGATCTGTTCCTGAAAAACGACGCCATGCACGATCCGATGGTCAATGACTCCTACTGTGAAACCTTCGGCTGGGTGAACAAAGAGAACCTGGCGCGCATGAAAGAGCTGACCTACAAAGCCAACGACGTGCTGAAAAAACTGTTTGATGATGCAGGCCTGATCCTCGTCGACTTCAAGCTGGAGTTCGGTCTGTTCAAAGGCGAAGTGGTACTCGGCGACGAGTTCTCACCGGACGGCAGCCGTCTTTGGGACAAAGAAACGCTGGATAAAATGGATAAAGACCGTTTCCGTCAGAGCCTGGGTGGCCTGATTGAAGCGTACGAAGCAGTGGCTCACCGTTTAGGCGTTAAGCTCGACTAACTCCCTCATCGCCAAAGGATGTTCATATCCTTTGGCGTCTTACCTTTGTTTCCTATGGTAATCTTGCCGTTAACCGCCTACGATCATAGCTATTATTAATGGAATAGTTCGAGGTAGTTATGCGCTGGCAAGGGCGTCGTGAAAGTGACAATGTAGAAGACAGACGTGGTGATAGCGGTGGCGGCCCTTCCATGGGTGGCCCCGGTTTCCGTTTACCCAGCGGAAAAGGCGGAATCATTCTGCTTATTGTGGTGCTGGTTGCGGGTTACTACGGGGTCGATCTCACCGGGTTAATGACCGGTCAGCCGCTGCAGCAACAGCAGCAATCTCAGCGCTCCATCAACCCAAATGAAGATGAAGCGGCCAAATTTACCTCCGTTATTCTCGCGACCACTGAAGACACGTGGAGCCAGCAGTTTGAGAAAATGGGGCGCAGCTACCAACAGCCGAAGCTGGTGATGTACCGTGGTGCGACCCGCACCGGCTGCGGCACCGGACAGTCGGTGATGGGGCCGTTCTACTGTCCGGCAGACAGCACCGTCTATATCGATCTCTCTTTTTATGATGACATGAAACGCAAACTCGGTGCCGACGGTGATTTTGCTCAGGGCTACGTGATTGCGCATGAAGTGGGGCATCACGTGCAAAAATTGCTGGGCATTGAGCCTAAGGTTCGCCAGCTTCAGCAAAACGCCTCGCAGGCAGAGGTCAATCGCCTTTCCGTGCGTATGGAGCTGCAGGCGGACTGCTTCGCGGGCGTCTGGGGTAACAGCATGCAGAAGCAGGGCGTGCTGGAATCTGGCGACCTGGAAGAGGCGTTAAATGCCGCAGAGGCCATTGGTGACGACCGTCTCCAGCAGCAGAGCCAGGGCCGGGTTGTGCCGGACAGCTTCACTCACGGGACGTCAGAACAACGTTACACCTGGTTTAAACGCGGTTTTGACAGCGGTGACCCGGCGCAGTGCAATACCTTCGGTAAAGCCATGTAATGGTGGCGTTTGACCAACTGATTAGCCAGCTTGAGCGCACCGGCCAGCGTCGGCTGGTGGTGCTCAGCGGTGATGCGCAGTGGTCCCTGGCGCAGGCCGGGGCGCTGCGTGATACGCTTTCCGGGGATTGGGTGTGGCTGGATGAAAACCCTTCCCGGGAGATAAGCGGGCTGCTGGGGCGCGAGTTCCGGCATGCTGTTTTTGATGCCCGCGTCGGGTTTGATGTCTCAGCCTTTGCCGCCCTGAGCGGAACGCTGCGTGCCGGGAGCCTGCTGGTGCTGTTGGCTCCCCCGCTTGCGGTGTGGGCAGGCACGCCCGACAGTGATTCCCTGCGCTGGAGCGACAGCGCGGAACCCATTCCCACGCCGAATTTCATTCGCCACTTTTGTCAGACGATTACCCGCGATCCCGATGCAATCGTCTGGCAGCAAAACCAGCCGTTAACCCTTCCTCCGTTTCCTGATGCCCCTGACTGGCAACCCGCTAACGGTGCACCCCAGCGCGAGCAGGCGGAGATCCTGCACGCACTTCGTGCAATGCCGAAAGGCGTTGCGGCCGTTACCGCCCCGCGCGGGCGGGGAAAATCGGCGCTTGCCGGCATGCTGCTGAACAGCATTGAGGGCAGAGCAGTTGTCACCGCACCGGCAAAGGGAGCAACGGAGGTCATCGCACGGTTTGCGGGTGAACATTTTCACTTTATGGCACCGGATGTGCTGCTGGCCTCCTCACACCATGCCGACTGGCTGATTGTCGATGAGGCGGCGGCCATACCCGGCCCTGTGCTGGAGAAGCTGGTTGCGCGCTTTCCACGGGTACTGTTAACCACGACGGTACAAGGGTATGAAGGAACCGGAAGAGGGTTTTTGCTTAAATTCTGCGCGCAGTTCAGCGCCCTGCAGCGTTATACCTTATCCACCCCCGTTCGCTGGGCTGCGGGATGTCCGCTTGAGCGGGTGGTCGCCAGCGCGCTGCTGTTTGACGACACGCTCATCGACCAGCAGCCGAAAGGAGAGGTGCAACTGACCTCTCTGGCCCCCGACGCATGGGAGCACACGCCTGCACTCGCCGCGAGTGTCTACGAGCTGCTTTGTGCGGCCCATTACCGTACCTCGCCGCTGGATCTGCGCCGTATGATGGACGCCCCCGGTCAGCACGTTGCCGTCGCGCAAACGGACCCGGTCATCGCGGGCGCGCTGTGGCTGGTAGACGAAGGCGGGTTAAGCCCGGCGCTAAGTCGCGCAGTATGGGCGGGTTTTCGTCGACCTCGCGGTAATCTTGTCGCGCAGTCTCTGGCCGCGCATGGTGGCACGCCTCTGGCAGCAACGCTGAAAGGTCGACGGATCACGCGCATCGCTGTTCACCCTCACCGGCAACGGGAAGGGATCGGCCGGGCGCTCATCCGCGAGGCCTGCGGGGAAGATTATCTCTCGGTGAGCTTTGGCTTTACCGACGCGCTGTGGCATTTCTGGCAGCAGTGCGGCTTTGAGCTGGTACGGATAGGCAGCCACCGCGAAGCCAGCAGCGGCTGCTATACCGCAATGGCATTATTGCCGCAAAGTGAGGCGGGGCATCGTCTGTGTGAACAGGCCCGGCTGCGCCTGCATCGCGATGCGCGCGTCTTATCATTGTGGAATGGCGAAAAGATCCCGGTGGCAGATGAGTGGGAAGCTACCCTTAATAGTGACGACTGGCTGGAGCTGGCAGGCTTTGCCTTTGCACACCGGCCCTTTGCTACGTCCGTTGCCGCATTGACGCGTTTGCTGCTCGCCGTGGATCTGCCGCTTCCGGCCCTGCGCGGTAAAATTGAGGCACGAAGAGAGGACGCTGCGCTCAGTGCTGAACTGTCGCTCACCGGGCGAAAAGCGGTGCTGGCAAGATTACGCGCTGAAACGGCGCAGGCCCTTGAATGTCTTGATAAAGCACGCAGTCAGCAGCTCAAAAGTGACATTTTGCAATGGCAATTTTTTCAATGACTTCTTCAGTAAAGTGGCATGGTCATTCCCCCCGCAAGGCGTAGAATCCAGGTCATCAATTAAGGAGACCGCCATGAAACACGATCATTTTGTTGTTCAAAGCCCCGACAAACCGGCTAAACAGTTACTGTTGCTGTTTCATGGCGTTGGCGATAACGCCGTCAATATGGGAGAGATTGGTCGCTGGTTTGCACCTGTTTTTCCTGAGGCGCTGATTGTCAGTATCGGCGGCGTGGAGCCGTGTGGCCCTGACGGACGGCAGTGGTTCTCCGTTCAGGGCGTGACGGAAGAGAACCGTCAGGCGCGCATTGATGCCATTATGCCTGTCTTTATCGAAACCGTGCGTTACTGGCAGCAGCAGAGCGGCGTTGGTGCCGACGCGACCGCGCTGATTGGCTTTTCACAGGGGTCAATTATGTCGCTGGAGAGCGTGAAAGCAGAGCCGGGTCTGGCTTCGCGCGTGATTGCCTTTAACGGCCGTTTCGCGACGCTACCGACGAGCGCGACCACGCAGACAACGATCCACTTGATCCACGGTGGCGAAGACCGGGTGATTGAGCTTTCGCATGCCGTAGCTGCGCAGGAAGCCCTGATCCGGGAAGGCGGGGATGTGACGCTGGATATCGTTGACGATCTGGGTCATGCGATTGACGATCGCAGCATGCAGTTTGCGCTCGACCATCTGCGCTATACCGTACCGAAGCACTACTTTGATGAAGCGCTCAGCGGCGGTAAGCCGGACGATGATGATATTGTTGAGTTTTTATGAGTGAAACATTCCCTCTCCCCAACGGGGAGAGGGAGTGCGAATTACTTCTTCTGGTCTTTCTTCGGCCAGTCGTCGTCGTCATCCCACTTGTCGTTAAAATCACGATGAGGCGGAAGATCCGGCTTGTTGGCGAGGAATTTTTTATGGTCAACGCGCTTAAGATCTTTAATCACGTTAAGCAATACGCCTACCAGAAACACTAACACCAGAATCCACCAGTACTTTGCAAGCCAATCCATTCGCTATTCCTCTCAGAGCGCTCGTCAGGCGACGATTTGCTCCATAATACGTTGATACATACGGGCCAGCAGTTGTAAATCCGCGGCATTTACACACTCATTGATTTTATGAATGGTCGCGTTCACTGGCCCCAGTTCGACAACCTGAGCTCCCATGCGGGCGATAAAGCGTCCGTCTGAGGTGCCACCCGTCGTCAGCAGTTGTGGCTTAATTTCATTATAGTGCTCGATGGCGTTCACCACCGCATCCACCAGTTTGCCACGCTGTGTCAGGAACGGCTGGCCGGAAAGCCACCAGTCCACGGTGTAACGCAGCTGATATTTTTCCAGCAGGGCGATAACGCGCGCTTTGATCATCTCATCGGTCAGTTCCGTGCTGAAACGGAAGTTAAACTGAACGAAACAATCGCCCGGGATCACGTTGTTGCTGCCGGTTCCTGCCTTCACGTTCGCAATCTGCATGCTGGTTGGCGGGAAGTACTCATTGCCTTTGTCCCACTCAATGCTTACCAGTTCACTCAGCATCGGCGCTGCGCGGTGAACTGGGTTATCGGCCAGATGCGGGTACGCCACGTGTCCCTGTACGCCGTGAATGGTCAGGTTACAGGTTAACGAACCGCGGCGGCCATTTTTCACCACATCGCCCACCACCTCGGTACTGGACGGCTCGCCGACCAGACAGTAGTCCAGACGCTCGTTGCGGGCCATCAGGGCCTCAACAACCTTGACGGTGCCGTTATGGGCGCTGGCTTCTTCATCAGAGGTAATGAGAAACGCGAGACGGTTTTTATGGTTCGGGTGCTGGGCGACAAAGCGCTCAGCCGCCACAACCATTGCCGCCAGGGAGCCTTTCATGTCTGCGGCGCCGCGGCCAAACAGCATGCCATCGCGGATGGTTGGTTCAAACGGAGGGTTGATCCAGCGGTCCGCATCACCTGCGGGAACCACGTCGGTATGCCCGGCAAAGGCCAGCGTTTCACCCTGGCCACGCCACGCCCAGAAATTCTGGGTGTCGCCAAAATCCATTCGCTCCACGGTAAAACCGATGGCACGCAGGCGCTCAATCATTAATGCCTGACAACCTGCGTCGTCCGGGCTAAGGGAAGGACGGCGAATAAGCTGCTGAGTCAGCTCAATAACCGGGCATGACATAAACTACACCTCAACGAAAAAAGTCGGAATAAAGGGTTTCACTGAAACCCAGCAGCATAGGCTGCCCGGGCGCGCAGAGCAATGGGCGTTTGATGATTGCTGGCATTTCAAGCATCAGATTTGCTGCGCTGTTGGCATCCTTGATGCTGGCACGCAGTGATTCGTCCAGCTTGCGCCAGGTCGTGCCGCGGGTGTTCAGCAGCGCGTCCCACCCCAGTTCGTTAATGGCGGTATGCAGAAATTCTGCATCAAGCCCATCGGCACGGTAATCGTGGAAGCGGTACTCGACGTTGTTAGCTTCGAGCCAGCGACGGGCTTTTTTGATCGTGTCACAATTTTTAATGCCGTACATGACAACCATGTTGAATCCTTTTGTTCTTATGACCATTAAATGTTCAGTAAATTCGAAGATATATCCTTAAACGGAATATAACACATTCAGAAACGCTCTGGATTAACACCTCTTTTTAATTCAACTCACACCTGTACGCTGAATATTCTTTCATCATTTAAGCATAGATGTCCATCAGGTATAAATTGCCTGTAAACTCAGCGGGTAAAATAAAACTCACCCGTGCGTAGGGTTATTTCAAAATATTGCTGGCCGTCACACAAAATTTAAGGTTCTCCGTTCATATTTATCATAAATCCAGCGCGCAGACGGGGTACAATCACAGCAATCGGTTAAATTGTCTTCACAATGATGATACGTTTTCGTAGAATGCGCATAATAATAAGAGAGGTTGTTATGATTGAACGTGAACTGGGGAACTGGAAAGATTTTATCGAAGGCATGCTTCGTAAATGACATTCAGTAAGAATTGCAAGAGCACTTAAATAAGTAAAATAACCATAGTGTGAATTAATCACACAGTAAAAAGGCGGCCTACTGAGCCGCCTTTTTTATTTTCACTATCTTATTCAGGCCGTTCCTTGAGCGGGAAGCGGCGACGCACCAGCACGAAGAACAGCGGCACAAAATAAATGGCCAGGATCGTGGCTGAAATCATTCCTCCCATGACGCCTGTACCTACTGCATGCTGGCTGCTGGAGCCTGCGCCTGAGCTGGTTGCCATTGGTAACACCCCGAAGACAAACGCCAGCGAGGTCATCAGGATTGGACGTAAGCGCTGACGGCAGGCATGCAGCGTGGACGCCATCAGTTCATGGCCTTTCGCATTCATCTCATTGGCAAACTCAACAATCAGGATGGCGTTTTTTGCCGACAACCCAATCACGGTGAGCAGCCCCACCTGAAAGTAAACGTCGTTCTCCAGACCGCGCATCCAGGTGGCGAGCAGCGCGCCGATCACGCCAAGCGGCACCACCAGCATGACCGAGAACGGGACTGACCAGCTTTCATACAGCGCCGCAAGACAGAGGAAGACCACCAGCAGCGAAAGCGCGTAAAGCGCGGGAGCCTGCGCCCCGGAGAGCCGCTCCTGATAAGACATGGCCGTCCACTGCAGACCAAAGCCAGCGGGTAGCTGTTGCACCAGCTTTTCCATGGTGTCCATCGCCGTACCGGTGCTGACGCCCGGCGCGGCTTCACCGACGATCTCAACGGCGGAATAGCCGTTATAGCGCTCCAGACGCGGAGAACCGCTCTCCCAGTGCGAGGAGGCGAAGGCGGAGAACGGCACCATGCCGCCCGCATTGTTGCGGACATACCAGCGGTTAATATCGTCCGGCAGCATGCGGTATGGCGCGGCGGATTGCACATACACTTTTTTAACGCGACCGCGATCCATAAAGTCATTCACATAGCTTGAACCCCACGCCGTTTGCAGGGTGTCGTTAATATCGTCGATGGAAACGCCCAGCGCCTGCGCCTTACGCTGATCAATATCGACCTGCAGCTGCGGGCTGTCATCCAGACCGTTGTGGCGGACGCGGGTCAGACCCGGATCTTTACCGGCCAGCTCTAACAGCTTGTCGCGTGCCGCCATCAGCGCCGTGTGGCCCGCACCGGCATGGTCCTGCAACTCCATGTCAAACCCGGCAGAACTGCCGAGACCGCTGATAGCCGGTGGGCTGCTGGCAAAAACGCGAGCCTCTTTGATACGGGAGAAGGCTTTGGTCGCGCGTTCGATAATGGCAAACGAGGTGCCCGTTTTCGTATCGCGTGCGTCCCAGTCTTTCAGGCGCACAAACATACGTGCAACGTTCTGCCCGTTCCCGCCCGGGCCGGAGCCGACGGTGGAGAAGACCGACACCACGTTATCTTTCTCTTTGGTAAAGAAGTACTGCTCCACCTTCTGAACTACCTTCAGCGTTTGCTGCTGCGTTGACCCGCTCGGGAGCTGCACCGAAGTGATGAACATCCCCCGGTCTTCCTGCGGCAGGAACGAAGTCGGCAGATGCAGGAACAGCCACACCATACCGCCCAACAGCACAACATAAATCATCATCCAGCGCAGGCTGCGGTGCAGCACCTTGCCGACGGCGGTTTCATAACGCGCGGCACTGCGGTTGAACATGCGGTTAAACCAGCCAAAAAAGCCTTTCTGACCGTGCTGCTCCCCTTTATGTAGCGGCTTGAGGAGGGTGGCGCAGAGGGCAGGCGTGAGGATCAGCGCCACCAGCACCGACAGCACCATTGCGGAGACGATGGTGATTGAAAACTGACGATAAATGGCGCCAGTTGTGCCGCCGAAAAACGCCATCGGGATAAAGACCGCCGAGAGCACCATCGCGATGCCAACTAACGCCCCCTGAATTTGTCCCATCGATTTACGCGTGGCCTGGCGCGGGGAAAGCCCTTCCTCGCTCATGATGCGCTCGACGTTTTCGACCACCACGATGGCATCGTCCACCAGCAGGCCAATCGCCAGCACCATCGCAAACATCGTCAGGGTGTTGATGCTGTAACCAAACGCGTAAAGCACCGCGAAGGTACCCAGCAGCACCACGGGAACGGCAATGGTCGGGATCAGCGTTGCGCGGAAGTTTTGCAGGAACAGATACATGACCAGGAAGACCAGCGCGATCGCTTCCAGCAGCGTTTTCACCACATCTTCAATAGAGGCTTTAACGAAGGAGGTGGTTTCGTAGGCGACTTTGTATTCCAGCCCGTGGGGAAAATAGTGCGACAGCTCATCCAGACGATCCAGCACCAGCTGCGCGGTGGCCATTTCATTGGCACCCGAGGCCAGTTTAACCCCCAGACCGGAGGCCGGATTACCGTTAAAGCGGCTGAGATAATCATATTTCTCTGCCCCCATTTCTACCGTGGCGACATCGCCCAGGCGGACCTCTGAACCATCCTGATTTACGCGCAGGGTAATGTTGCGAAACTGCTCCGGGGTCTGAAGCAGCGACTGTGAGTTAATGGTGGCATTCAACGCTTGTTTATCGACAGAGGGCGTTCCCCCCAGTTGTCCCACCGCAATCTGGGCGTTCTGGGATTTAATGGCATCCGTCACGTCGGTTGCCGTCATCTGGAAGCTGTTCAGCTTATTCGGATCAAGCCAGATACGCATTGAATACTGAGAGCCGTAAGCATCGATATCACCGACGCCGTTAATACGGCTGAGGGGATCCTGAATATTACTGGCGACGTAGTCCGCAATGTCCTGCTTATCCATGGAGCCGTCGGTAGAGACAAACGCAATAGTCAGGATGTTGGTGTCACCGGTTTTACGTACGGTAACCCCCTGATTCTGCACCGCCTGAGGCAGTTTACGCATCGCCGACTGCAGCTGGTTTTGCACCTGCTGTACGGCTTCGTCCGGATCCGTACCGGCGGTAAAGCTCAGGGTGACGGTCGCCTGGCCCGTGGCGCTACTCTGCGAGGACATGTACATCAGGTTATCCAGACCCGTCATGTTCTGCTCGATAACCTGCGTGACGGTATTTTCCAGCGTTTGTGCTGAAGCTCCGGGGTAGTTTGCCGTGACGCGCACGTTTGGTGGTGCCAGGTCGGGATATTGCTCAACAGGAAGTGAAGTAATGGCCAGGACACCTGTCAGACACAACAGTATGGCAAGTACCCAGGCAAAAATGGGGCGATCGATAAAAAAATTCGCCATGAAAATGAGACCTCGTTTTGCTGCACGTCATTATTGTTTATTGCCCGCATCACTTTAGCGGCAAGACGAAGACCAAACGTGGAGAAATAAAGGAGATAGTGTAAATTATCATGCGCTTTTCTCTGCGCTTCACCTTTTACCGTTATTTACCTCCCGGCCCCGTTTGTCGGGAAGATCACGCTCACCAGCGTCCCCCCGTTTTGCGGCTGGGAAAAGTGCAGCGTTCCGCCAAGTCGCGCCGCCCGTTCGCGCATAATATTCAGCCCGTAATGTCCCGGCGGCTCGCTGGCTTCGCCAATCCCGATACCGTTATCGCGAATGCTGACGCTGTGGGTGCCGTCAGCAGACGTCACGCAGCTGACGGTTATCTCGCTGGCCTGGGCGTGCTTCATCGCATTCAACACCGCTTCACGCACGATCTGCAGCAAATGCACCTGTTTCTGGGCATCCAGCGCCAGCGAGGAGAGGCGGCAGTCGAGGTGCAGCTTTGCCTGCGTCTGGCTCTGTAACCCGTCCAGTGACTCCTGTAGGGCCGCGGGCAGATTGGCGTGGTTAAGCGTCAGGCGGAAGGTGGTAAGCAGTTCCCGCAATTGATGCCAGGCGTTGTTAAGCTCGCGGGAAAAGTCGGTGATAATGGTCTGCGCCGGGGCATTTTCCTGCGGGATAGCGCGTTTCAGCAGTGCCAGCTGAATACGTAAATACGACAGTACCTGCGCCAGGGAATCGTGCAGCTCGCGGGCGATCGTCGCGCGTTCTTCCATCAGCAGCAACTGCTGGTAGTGCTTTTGCGCCTGGTTGAAATACAGTCCGCGTCCGAGCATTGTCGCCACGCTTTCCATCAGCGGCAGAGGAACGTGGCCCGTCTCGCTTTGCCAGCGTAATTCCCCGTACAGGGTATCCTGCATCAGCACGGGCAGCGTTTGGACAGGGCTCCCGGTTGCTTCGATACCCTCACTGAGCCGCCAGTCGTCGCTGGTGCGCAACTCCAGGTAGTTCATCTGCGTGTACTCATGCACTATCTGCAAAATATGCCGGAAACAGTGGCTGTCTATCTGGCCGGTATTCAGTGCCTGAGAGCATTTAAACAGCATCTCGAGCTGCTGATGCGCCTCATTCAGATGCTGCGTCTTTTCCGCTACGGAGTGTTCAAGCGAGCGATACAGCGTATGCAGCTCGGCAGACATGTGGTTGAACGCCCGGGAAAGTTGGCCCAGTTCGTTTGGCAGCGCGGTATCCGGTGCAGGCGTATCGAATTGCCCCCGCTCAATGCGCTCGCTGGCCGCCACCAGATTATTCAGCGGTAACACCACCTGGCGGCGGATGCGTCGCAGGGTAAAGATCGTCAGGATCAGGATGCCCATCCCGCCCGCCAGGGAGATCAGAATCACCGCCCGGATTTTATGTTCGGTGTAGTGCTGAAGGGCGAGCACAAAGGCGTCAATCCGGCCGACAAAGTCTTCAATGTGGGCCTGATACCACCCGATATCGCCGCGAGCGATGTGGTTGTCCATCTCCTGCCATGCCAGATGCAGCTGCTGATAGCGCGCCTTAACATCGTCCGGCACGTACCAGCGGCTCAACTTCTGTAGCGCAGGGGCGCTCAGCGTCTGCTGCCAGCTCTCGCGATGCGCCGCCAGGGCGTCGCTGTTGCGTTGCATCTCATAGCCCAGACGGTAGCTCTGCATTCGCAGGGAACCGGCAATATTGATGGCTTCTGCATCCCGCTGGCTGCTGGCAAGCGTGAACAGTGCGACGGTGCTGGTCAGAACGGACAGCACGATAATGGAAATGAAAGCCCGGGCCAGGCTTCCGGAAACGGGTCGTTTAACGGTCACAGAACAGCTTCCTGAAAAAAATTGATCTGCCACAGGTTCACTGGAGATAGTTCGGCTTCCTGGGCATTTGTACATTGCCTGATAGCGCCGCCGTGGGTAAATACAATATTCCTATAAAGAATAAGGTTATTGAACCAAAAACAGGTGTCGTTATGAATCGTTTTATTATGGCCAACAGCCAGCAGTGTATAGGGTGCCGTGCCTGCGAAGTGGCCTGCGTGATGGCGCACAACGATGAACAACACGTGCTGAGCGAACGCCATTTTCATCCCCGCATCACTGTCCTGAAATCTGGCGCGAAGAGCACGCCTGTAACCTGCCACCATTGCGAAAATGCGCCCTGCGCGCAGAGCTGCCCTAACGGGGCCATCAGCAAATGCGATGACAGCGTACAGGTGAATCAACAAAAATGCATTGGCTGTAAAGCCTGCGTGGTTGCCTGTCCGTTCGGCACGATGGAGATCGTTGTTACGCCTCTCGACAAGGACAACGTAAAAGCCTCGGCGCATAAATGCGATCTTTGCCACACGCGCCCACAGGGCCCGGCCTGCATCGAAAATTGTCCGGCACAGGTGCTTACCCTGGCGACGCCCGCCGTACTGAATAACCTGGCGAAAACCCGCCGCCAGCGCACCGCCCGTCAGGAGGCGCAGCCCTGGCACGGCGAGGCGGTAAGGCCAGACCTGCCGCACACCCGCCATGAGCAGATGAGAAACACACCGCGACGCGGGGAGCCGGATAAACTCGCCGCGAGTGCACGCGTCAGCCATTTTCAGGAGATCTACCTGCCGTTTCGGGCAGAGCAGGCCGCGCGTGAGGCGTCGCGCTGCCTGAAGTGCGGCGAACACAGCATTTGTGAATGGACCTGTCCGCTGCACAACCATATCCCCCAGTGGATTGAACGCGTTAAAGCGGGGGATATCGCCGGGGCGGTTGAGCTTTCACACCAGACCAACTGTTTACCTGAAATTACCGGCCGCGTCTGCCCGCAGGACCGATTATGTGAAGGCGCCTGCACCGTGCGTGATATCTCGGGCGCGGTGACCATTGGCAATATCGAGCGCTATATCTCTGACCAGGCGCTGGCGATGGGCTGGAAGCCGGATCTGAGCGGCGTGACACCGGTTGATAAACGTGTGGCGGTGATCGGCGCGGGGCCTGCGGGGCTTGCCTGTGCCGACGTGCTGGCGCGCAGCGGTGTGAGCGTCACGGTCTATGACCGGCACCCGGAGATTGGCGGCTTGCTGACGTTTGGTATCCCGGCCTTTAAGCTCGATAAATCGCTGCTCGCACGGCGCAGGGAGATATTCACGGCCATGGGGATCCAGTTCGTTCTGAACTGCGACGTCGGACAGGATGTGCCGCTGTCACAGTTGCAACGCGAATACGACGCCCTGTTTATTGGTGTGGGAACCTATCGTTCCATGAAAGCGGGTATCGCGCATGAAGATGCGCCCGGCGTCTATGACGCGTTACCTTTCCTGGTGGCAAACACCCGCCACGTGATGGAGCTTGAGGCGACGACCAAAGAGCCGTTTATCGACACCCGGGGGCTGAACGTGGTGGTGCTCGGCGGGGGCGATACCGCCATGGACTGTGTCCGCACCGCGTTACGTCACGGTGCGGCAAAGGTAACCTGTGCCTACCGCCGGGATGAAGCCAATATGCCGGGCTCGAAAAAAGAGGTGAAGAATGCGAAGGAAGAGGGCGCCGCGTTTGAATTTAACGTTCAGCCCGTGGAGTTAACTCTGGCACCTGACGGACAGGTCAACGGCATTCGCATGCTGCGTACCGAACTCGGCGAAGCGGATGCTCAGGGCCGTCGTCGGCCGGTACCGATAGCGGGGAGCGAATTTGTGATGCCTGCGGATGCGGTGATCATGGCATTTGGTTTCAATCCACACGAGATGCCGTGGCTGCAGGCGCAGGGCGTAGAGACGGATAGCTGGGGACGAATTATCGCCTCGGTGGAGAGCCGCTATCGCTATCAGACTTCTAACCCGAAAATTTTCGCAGGCGGTGACGCCGTACGCGGCGCAGATTTAGTGGTCACCGCCATGGCGGAAGGGCGACATGCTGCGCAGGGTATCCTCGACTGGCTGGGCGTCAGCGCGTTAAAAACGCATTAAATCGGGTGGGCGACAAAGCGGGGTTCACGGCGTAATATAGGCAGACTCATTGTGTCGTGGAGCCCGTATGACCCTGAAAATTGACGTTATCAAAGACAAAATCCTTTCTGATAATTACTTTGTCCTGCGTAACATCACCTATGATTTAACGCGTAATAACGGGGACGTGATCCGCCACAAACGTGAGGTTTACGACCGCGGCAATGGGGCAACCATTCTGCTTTATAACCGTGAAAAGCAGAGCGTGGTGCTGATCCGCCAGTTCAGGGTGGCGACGTGGGTCAATGGCAATCCGGACGGACGGCTGATTGAAACCTGCGCAGGTCTGCTGGATGACGATGAGCCGGAAGTGTGTATCCGCAAAGAAGCCATCGAGGAGACAGGCTTTGAAGTGGGTGAGGTTAAAAAAGTTTTCGAACTGTTTATGTCACCCGGCGGCGTGACGGAAATCGTCCATTTCTTTATTGCCGAATACAGCGATGCGCATCGTATCCATCAGGGCGGTGGCGTGGAAGATGAAGATATCGAGGTGCTGGAGATACCGTTTGTCCAGGCGCTGGAGATGATCCGTTCCGGGGAAATTAAAGATGGTAAGGCTGTAATATTACTGCAGTATTTACAAACAACCGGGCTGATGGATCCCTCTTTCGAACGGATGTAGTTTGTTTTTCGGATAAATCTATCCGATAAATCCGATTGAGCAACCCCGGCGGGAACACGAAGATACTGCCCAGTTAAGCGTTTTCGTTCCGGGATTGTGCCATTCATGCGCTACTGCGTTTTTATTTTTTTCCTGATTTGTGTGCTCCCCGCACCGCGGGTGTGGGCTGCGCCTGCACAGCAATCATTCTCAGACTGGCAGGTGACCTGCAATAACCAGAATTTTTGCCTGGCACGCAACACCGGTGAACACCGTGGTCTGGTGATGACGCTTAGCCGCAGCGCTGGCGCGAAAACCGATGCCTCGTTACGTATCGATCTCGGCGGTCTTTCAGACCCGTCTGTCAAAGAGCCTGCAATTGCGCCGCGCCTGCTGCTGGATGGGGTGCCCGTGACGCTGGAGCGTCAGCACTGGCAGTTAACGCCATGGCATCTGAAAACGGACGATGCTGCGACCATCACTGCATTTCTTAAGCATATCCAGGAAGGGAAAGCGCTAACCCTGCGTGATGGCAAGCAGGCGATCTCCCTCAGTGGCCTGAAAGCGGCGCTGTTGTTTATCGATGCGCAGCAAAAGCGCGTCGGCAGTGAAACCGCCTGGATTAAAAAAGGTGACGATCCGCCGTTAAGCGTGCCGCCCGCACCGGCCCTGAAAAAGGTGGCGGTTGTGAATCCCACCCCGACACCGCTCTCCCACAGCGAACTGAACGATCTGCTGGATTATGGTACCTGGCGGATGAATAACAGCCAGTGCTCGCTCGACCCCAACCGTCGGGAAGTGCGCGTCACTGCGCTTACCGATGATAAAGCGCTGCTGATCGTCAGTTGCGAAGCGGGGGCCTATAACACCGTCGATCTGGCCTGGCTGGTATCACGTAAAAAACCGTTTTCTTCCCGTAGCGTCAGGCTGCGTCTGCCGTTTACGCCGTCCAGCGGCAGCAGTGAAATGGAGTTAATGAACGCTCGCTTTGATGAGAAAACGCGTGAGTTGACCACCCTGGCGTTAGGGCGGGGGATTGCCGACTGCGGTATCCAGACGCGCTGGCGCTTTGACGGCCAGCGCTTCCGTCTGGTGCGTTATGCCGAGGAGCCCAGCTGCGATAACTGGAATGGGCCAGATGCCTGGCCCACGTTGTGGATCACACGCTAGTTTTGCCGGGTGGCGGTTACACCTTACCCGGCCCACGTTTCGAACCATGTAGGCCCGGTAAGCGTAGCGCCACCGGGCACGCAGGCCGCACTAAAGCACACTTAACGCCTTCTCAACGACGTTTTCAACGGTAAAACCGAAATACGGGAACAGCTTGTCGGCCGGCGCCGATTCACCGTATCCCCGCATGCCGACAATGGCCCCTTTCAGCCCGACATATTTGTACCAGTAGTCGGCAATGCCCGCCTCAACTGCCACGCGGGCCGTCACGCTGGATGGCAGGACCGATTCACGATATGCCTCATCCTGTGCGTCAAAGATGTCGGTTGAAGGCAGGGAAACCACGCGCACCGCGTGACCTTCGGCAGTCAGCTTCTCCGCCGCTTTGACGGTAATCTCCACCTCGGAACCGGTGGCAATCAGGATCACATCCGGCTTGCCGCCGCTGTCCTTCAGAATGTAACCGCCGCGGGCAATGTCTTTCACCTGCTCCGGCGTGCGTTCAATCTGCGCCAGGTTCTGACGTGACAGGATCAGCGCCGTCGGTCCGTTATGGCGCTCTACTGCCAGCTTCCAGCCCACCGCGGCCTCGACCTGATCGCACGGACGCCAGGTGCTGAAGTTTGGCGTCAGGCGCAGGCTCGCCAGCTGTTCAACGGCCTGGTGGGTTGGCCCGTCTTCCCCAAGCCCGATGGAGTCATGGGTGTAAACCATAATCTGCCGCGCTTTCATCAGAGCCGCCATGCGTGCGGCGTTACGGGCGTATTCCACAAACATCAGGAAGGTGGCGGTGTAGGGGACAAATCCCCCGTGATGAGCGATACCGTTGGCAATGGCGGTCATGCCGAACTCGCGTACGCCATAGTGAATATAGTTTCCGGCGATATCCTCTTTCAGCGATGTCGAGCCAGACCAGATGGTCAGGTTGCTGGGGGCCAGATCCGCCGAGCCGCCCAGCAGCTCAGGCAGGATTGGGCCAATCGCATTCAGGGTGTTTTGCGACGCCTTACGGGTGGCGATTTTGGCCGGGTTAGATTGCAGGTTTTCAATCAGCGCCTGCGTTTTCTCTTCCCAGTCCTCCGGTAGACCTCCGCTCATGCGGCGGGTGAATTCGGCCGCCAGCTCCGGGTAGGCCTTTTTGTAGGCGGCAAATTTCTCGTTCCAGGCGTGCTGGGCCTTTTCACCCTCTTCACGGGCATCCCATGCGCGGTAAATCTCTTTCGGAATTTCGAACGGCGGATATTTCCATCCCAGTTTCTGCCGGGTCAGCGCCACTTCCTCATCACCCAGCGCCGCACCGTGCGCCTCTTCTTTACCTGCTTTGTTCGGCGAACCAAAGCCGATAACCGTGCGGCAGATAATCAGCGACGGTTTGTCCTTCACGCTTTGCGCTTCCTGAATCGCTTTTTTCACCGCCTCGGGATCGTGGCCGTCAATTTCATGCACCACATGCCAGTGGTAGGCTTCAAACCGTTTTGCCGTGTCGTCGGTAAACCAGCCCTCGGTTTCCCCGTCTATGGAGATGCCGTTGTGGTCATAGAAGCCAATCAGCTTGCCCAGCCCCAGCGTGCCCGCGAGCGAACAGACCTCATGGGAGATCCCCTCCATCAGACAGCCGTCACCCATAAAGACGTAAGTGTAGTGATCGACGATGTCATGCCCCGGCTGGTTAAACTGCGCACCCAGCGTGCGTTCCGCGATGGCCAGCCCAACGGCGTTGGCTAAACCCTGTCCCAGCGGCCCGGTGGTGGTTTCCACCCCTGGCGTATAGCCAATCTCCGGGTGGCCGGGGGTTTTCGAATGCAGCTGGCGGAAGTTTTTCAGCTCTTCGAGCGGCAGATCGTAGCCGGACAAATGCAGCAGGCTGTAGAGCAGCATCGACGCGTGGCCGTTAGAGAGAATAAAACGGTCGCGATCGTACCAGGTGGGGTCGTTAGGGTTGTGCTTCAGGAAATCATTCCACAACACTTCGGCAATATCTGCCATGCCCATTGGTGCGCCAGGGTGGCCGGAATTGGCTTTTTGCACGGCATCCATGCTGAGGGCGCGAATGGCATTGGCTAACTCTTTACGGGACATAGTTCACTCCGTGGCAAGGTTAAAGTTTGGCGGCGAGAAGATCTTCAAGTTTGCGCTGGTCGACGGCGAACTGGCGGATGCCGTCCGCCAGTTTTTCCACGGCCATTGGGTCCTGATTGTGCTCCCAGCGGAATTCCGCTTCGGTCATGGCTTTCGGTTTGGGCAGTACGGTGGAGGTCGGCACCAGTTTACGGATCACCGTCTCTTCTTTGTCCTGCAGCTTTTTCAGCAGGTCAGGGGAGATGGTCAGGCGGTCACACCCTGCCAGCGCCAGGATCTGCTCGGTGCGGCGGAAGCTGGCCCCCATTACGATGGTTTCGTAGCGGTGCTGCTTGTAATAGTCGTAGATATTACGTACCGACTTCACGCCCGGGTCTTCTTCTACCACGTACGGATCCATCGGCTGTTTTGCCTGATACCAGTCGTAGATGCGCCCGACGAACGGTGAGATCAGGAATACGCCCGCTTCGGCACAGGCGCGCGCCTGCGCAAACGAGAACAGCAGCGTCAGGTTGCAGTGGATCCCCTCTTTTTCCAGCACTTCCGCCGCGCGGATGCCTTCCCAGGTGGAGGCGAGCTTAATCAGAATGCGCGATTTGTCGATCCCCTGCTCCTGGTAGAGTTCGACGAGGCGGCGGGCTTTATTGATGCTCTTCTCTTTATCGAAGGAGAGGCGGGCATCGACTTCGGTAGAGACGCGCCCCGGGATGCTTTTCAGAATTTCCGCACCGAAATTAACCGCCAGCTTGTCACTGGCTTCGGCAACCTGTTGTTCCTGGGTTTTGCCGCGCTGTTTGCCATAGGCAATGGCGTCATCAATCAGATGACTAAAATGGGAAAGCCCTGCCGCTTTGAGCAGCAGCGACGGGTTGGTGGTTGCGTCTTCAGGCTGGTAGTGCCGAATCGACTCGATATCGCCGCTGTCTGCAACCACGGTAGTGAATTGTTTGATGCCGTCAAGTTGGTTCATAAGTCATGACTCCTTGAAAATAAAAGCGTTAGACGAGTGCGTTAGTTCACACTTCTGGAAAAATCATGATGGACTTAACAAAAAAGCATAGCAGACGGGGGAGGCATTGCTTTTTAGAGGGGTAACATGGCTGTTATAAATTGATAACAATTTTTAATGTGTGATGGTGAGAGTTTGGCAGCCTTCAAAGTTTATGCCGCAGCCTGCGGCGATACTATCTGACCGATACGTAAAAGGAATAACAAGATGGACGATCAGTTAAAACAGAGTGCCCTCGATTTTCACGAGTTTCCTGTCCCAGGTAAAATTCAGGTCTCCCCGACAAAACCGCTGGCAACCCAACGCGACCTGGCGCTGGCCTACTCGCCGGGCGTGGCGGCACCGTGTCTTGAAATTGAAAAAGATCCGCTGGCCGCTTACAAATATACCGCGCGCGGCAACCTGGTCGCCGTGATCTCTAACGGTACGGCGGTGCTGGGCCTGGGCAACATTGGTGCGCTGGCCGGTAAGCCTGTGATGGAAGGGAAGGGCGTTCTGTTCAAGAAATTCGCCGGTATCGACGTGTTTGATATCGAAGTGGACGAACACGATCCCGATAAATTCATCAACGTCGTGGCGGCGCTGGAGCCGACCTTTGGCGGTATTAACCTCGAAGACATCAAAGCGCCGGAATGTTTCTACATTGAGCAGAAACTGCGTGAACGTATGAACATTCCCGTGTTCCATGATGACCAGCACGGGACGGCGATTATCAGCACCGCCGCCATTCTTAACGGCCTGCGCGTGGTGGAGAAAAATCTTTCTGACGTGCGCATGGTAGTTTCCGGCGCGGGTGCGGCGGCCATTGCCTGTATGAACCTGCTGGTGGCGCTCGGGATGCAGAAACACAACATTGTGGTCTGCGACTCCAAAGGCGTGATCTATAAAGACCGCGAGCCTAACATGGCGGAAACCAAAGCGGCCTACGCGGTGGACGACGACGGCAAGCGTACGCTTGAGGATGTCATTGACGGCGCGGATATCTTCCTGGGCTGTTCAGGCCCGAAAGTGCTGACCCAGGAGATGGTGAAGAAGATGGCGCGTGCGCCAATGATTCTGGCGCTGGCGAACCCCGAGCCGGAAATCCTGCCGCCGCTGGCGAAAGCGGTGCGTGAAGATGCCATCATCTGTACCGGTCGCTCCGACTACCCGAACCAGGTAAACAACGTGCTCTGCTTCCCGTTCATCTTCCGTGGGGCGCTGGACGTAGGCGCGACGGCCATTAACGAAGAGATGAAGCTCGCGGCGGTGCACGCCATTGCGGAACTGGCACACGCCGAGCAGAGCGAAGTGGTGGCTTCAGCCTATGGCGATCAGGATCTGAGCTTTGGCCCGGACTACATCATTCCAAAACCGTTCGACCCGCGTCTGATTGTCAAAATCGCGCCAGCGGTTGCGAAAGCGGCAATGGACTCCGGCGTGGCGACGCGCCCGATAACCGATTTCGATGCTTATGTGGATAAGCTCACCGAGTTTGTCTACAAAACTAACCTGTTTATGAAGCCGATTTTCTCTCAGGCTCGTGCCGACGCGAAGCGGGTGGTGCTGGCGGAAGGGGAAGAGGCGCGCGTGCTCCATGCCACGCAGGAGCTGATCACCTTAGGGCTGGCGAAGCCGATCCTGATTGGCCGTCCGAGCGTTATCGAGATGCGTATCCAGAAGCTGGGCCTGCAGATCAAACCGGGCGTTGATTTTGAGATCGTCAACAATGAATCCGACCCGCGCTTTAAAGAGTACTGGAGCGAATACTACGCGATCATGAAACGTCGCGGGATCACTCAGGAGCAGGCGCAGCGGGCGGTGATCAGCAACACCACGGTGATTGGCGCAATCATGGTTCATCGCGGCGAGGCGGATGCGCTGATCTGCGGCACCATCGGTGATTACCACGAGCACTTCAGCGTAGTGCAGGAGATCTTCGGCTATCGCGACGGGGTGCACACGGCCGGTGCGATGAACGCGCTGCTGCTGCCAAGTGGTAACACCTTTATCGCCGATACCTACGTCAACGACGATCCAACCCCGGACGAGCTGGCGGAGATCACCGTGATGGCGGCTGAAACCGTGCGTCGCTTTGGTATCGAACCGAAGGTGGCGCTGCTGTCGCACTCTAACTTCGGCTCCTCTAAATCTGCGGCGGCCTGCAAAATGCGACAGACGCTGGAGCTGGTTCGCGAGCGCGCACCGGAGCTGATGATTGACGGTGAGATGCACGGCGACGCCGCGCTGGTGGAGAGCATCCGCAATGAACGTATGCCAGACAGCCCGCTGAAAGGCTCAGCGAATATCCTGATTATGCCAAACGTGGAAGCGGCGCGTATCAGCTACAACCTGCTGCGCGTCTCGAGCTCTGAAGGGGTGACCGTGGGGCCGGTGCTGATGGGGGTGGCAAAACCGGTGCATGTGTTAACGCCGATTGCCTCTGTACGCCGTATCGTGAATATGGTGGCGCTGGCGGTGGTTGAGGCGCAGACGCAGCCGCTGTAAGTGATGTTTGTCGGGTGGCGCGTTCGCTTACCCGACCTACGGGTTGACCAGGACGGATAAGCGCAGCGCCATCCGGCAGTTAAACCCAGTCCCGAACCTTAATAAACTCACTCAGGGCAGCCTCCGGGCTGCCTTCTTTTGGCTCGTAGCAGTACTCCCAGCGCACCAGCGGTGGCATTGACATCAGAATCGACTCCGTACGCCCGCCGGTTTGCAGGCCAAACAGCGTCCCGCGATCCCACACCAGGTTAAACTCCACGTAGCGCCCGCGACGGTAAAGCTGGAACTCACGTTCGCGCACGCCGTAGTCGCTGTTTTTACGCCGTTCAACAATGGGCAGATAAGCGTCGGTATAGCCTTCGCCCACCGCACGCATAAAGCTGAACGCGGTATCAAAATCAGGCGTGTTCAGATCGTCAAAGAACAGCCCGCCAATACCGCGCTGTTCGTCGCGGTGTTTAAGGTAAAAGTAGTCGTCGCACCACTTTTTGTATTTCGGGTAAACGTCTTCGCCAAACGGCAGGCAGAGATCGCGTGCGGTCGTATGCCAGTGCACGGCATCCTCTTCAAAGCCGTAGTAGGGGGTCATGTCGAAACCGCCCCCAAACCACCAGACCGGATCGGCCCCCGGTTTTTCCGCAATGAAAAAACGCACGTTGGCGTGGCTGGTTGGCACAAACGGGTTGTGCGGGTGTACCACCAGCGAAACGCCCATCGCCTGGAAGCTGCGGCCTGCCAGTTCAGGACGATGCGCCGTTGCAGAAGCGGGCATGGCTTCCCCGTAAACGTGGGAAAAATTGACGCCCGCCTGTTCAAAGATACCGCCGTTTCGCAACACGCGGCTACGCCCGCCGCCGCCGGCCTCGCGCTGCCAGTTATCTTCCTGAAAATTACCGCCATCTGCAGCGGCCAGTTTCTGGCAAATCTCATCCTGCAACTGCAGCAAGAAGGTTTTTACCCGCTTTGCATTCGGTTTCATTAACGTTTCCTGGAGTGCGCTTTTTGATTATCGAACCAGTTAAAGTAACTGATGATGCCGGAGGCGATGGCATTGGCGATCTTCTGACGAAACGCCGCGGTACCAAGCAGACGCTCTTCTTCCGGGTTAGTAATGAAAGAGGTCTCCACCAGCACGGACGGAATCGACGGTGATTTCAGCACCACGAACGCGGCCTGCTCCGTGCTCTTGCTGTGCAGACGGTGCACCGGCTTAATCCGTTTGAGGATATGCGAGCCCAGCGTCAGACTGTTTTTGATGGTATCGGTCTGCACGAGGTCGAACAGCACCTGCTGTAACAGGTGATCTTTATCGGTGGCCTTCTTCCCGGCGACTTCATCCGCACGGTTTTCACGGTCGGAGAGATATTTCGCCATGGCGCTACTGGCGCCGCGATTGGAGAGGGCAAACACCGACGCGCCCGCGGCGGAAGGGTTTGTAAAGCCATCCGCGTGAATGGACATAAAGAGATCGGCACCATGCTTATGGGCAATTTCCACGCGGTCATACAGCGGAATAAAGGTGTCGCCCGTGCGCGTCAGGCGGGCGTCAATGCCGTTGCTGCGTAAAATCGATCGCACATTTTTTGCAATTGCCAGCACGACGTGTTTTTCTTTTGACCCGTTTTTGCCAATGGCGCCGGTATCAATGCCGCCGTGACCCGGGTCGAGCATGACCAGACGCTTCGCGCCTGGTTTTTTGGCTTTGGGTTTGCTGTGTCCGTTACTGGTTTTAAGCGTGCTCTCTTCTTTTGCCTGAGCCTGCTGTGCGATGCCCGTTAACGTTAAGGCCGCCAGCCCCGCTTTGAGAACCTGACGACGCGATGTGAGTGCTTTTAATGGTTTGAATGTGCTCATGCGGCCTGAATAGTAAAAATTGCGGTCCTGGTGTTATATCGTATCGCGTTTAGCGTTACGACAGTCCTTATTGAGAATTGTTTTACTTTTCATTTCAATACGTGACAAAGTGACATTATGCCAAATTTTGGCGAGATTTTCCCCGGTTATTGGCTAAATGCCCTGTTCGCGCCATAATCACTGTTTTTAAACCCGAAAAGGCGGTTAATACCATGGAGATACGCGTTTTTCGCCAGGAAGATTTCGAAGAGGTGATCACCCTTTGGGAGCGCTGCGATTTGCTGCGTCCGTGGAACGATCCAGAGATGGACATTGAGCGTAAGCTGAATCACGACGTCAGTCTGTTTCTGGTGGCGGAAGTGAACGGCGAAGTGGTGGGCACGGTGATGGGCGGTTACGACGGCCATCGCGGCTCTGCTTATTATCTGGGCGTTCACCCGGAATACCGGGGGCGCGGTATTGCCAATGCGCTGCTCAATCGTCTTGAGAAAAAACTGATCGCTCGCGGTTGCCCGAAAATTCAGATCATGGTGCGCGAAGATAACGACGTGGTGCTGGGCATGTATGAACGTCTGGGCTATGAACACGCTGACGTGCTGAGCTTAGGTAAACGCCTGATCGAAGATGAAGAGTATTGAGATCCACCCGGCAGATTACGACGCGCAGGGGCGTGTCAGGCTGCCTTTCTTATTCTGGTGCGTACTGCTGCTGCAGGCCCGCACCTGGGTGCTGTTTGTCATGGCCGCCGCGTCCCGCGGGCAGGGCGATACATTACTGACGCTCTTTTATCCCGATCACGACGCCTTTTGGCTCGGCCTGTTACCGGGCGTACCGGCGGTGGTGACGTTTTTGTGCAGCGGCCGACGACAGGCGATCCCACGGCTTTGGCGTGCGCTTCGCTGGCTGCTGATCCTGGCCCAGATTGCGCTGCTCTGCTGGCAGCCTGTGCTCTGGTGGTACGGTGAACCGCTTACGGGCATCGGCATTGCGCTGGTGGTGGCCGATATCGTGGCGCTGCTGTGGCTGCTGACTAACCCCCGCTTACGCGCCTGTTTTACGCATGAGTCAGATTAACGCGGCACTTTTTGCCGATGCTGCACTCCAACAAGCGTTGATTTAACACGTAAGGACGTTTCAATGAAATCGCTGCGTTTACTTTTATGCGCTCTCCCGCTGGCGTTAACCGGCTGTTCAACGCTCTCCTCCATTAACTGGTCGGCCGCTTATCCGTGGAACTGGTTTGGCTCTTCGCTGGAAGTGACCGAGCAGGGCGTGGGCAACATTACCGCCGCGACGGCGCTGGATCAGGACGCGCTTCAGGCGGCCCTGAGCAGCGACTATCGTCTGCGCAGCGGCATGAAAACTGAAAACGGCACTATCGTGCGTTACTTCGAAGCGCTGAAAGGAGACAAACTGGCGCTGGTGATTAACGGCGATAAAGGCACGGTAAACCGTATTGCCGTGCTGGACGATGCTATCCCGACGGCGAGCGGCGTGAAGGTTGGTACGCCGTTTAGCGATCTCTATAAACAGGCTTTCGGCAACTGCGCCAGCGCGCCTTCAGACGATGGCGTGGCGGTGCAATGTAAAGCGCCGGACAGCCAGCACATCAGCTACCTCTTTACCGGAACCTGGAGCGGTCCTGAAGGCTTAATGCCGTCTGACGACACGCTGAAAAACTGGAAAGTGAGCAAAATTATCTGGCAGCAGTAATTTGCGCCTGAACAATCCGTCTCGCTGAAATCCGGGTATAATACCCGCCATCAATGCCACGTTGTCGTGGCATCTTTATTTCAGGAGGAGCGATGTCTCAGGTTCAGAGTGGCATTTTGCCAGAACATTGCCGCGCGGCGATTTGGATTGAAGCCAATGTGAAAGGGGATGTGGATGCCCTGCGTGCGGCCAGCAAAGTCTTTGTGGATAAACTGGCCACCTTCCAGGCCAAATTCCCGGATGCCCATCTGGGCGCTGTGGTGGCCTTTGGCAATAACGTCTGGCGTCAGCTGAGCGGTGGCGAAGGGGCGGAAGAGCTCAAAGACTTTATCCCTTACGGCAAAGGCCTGGCACCGGCAACCCAGTACGACGTGTTGATCCATATTCTCTCTCTGCGCCACGACGTAAACTTCTCCGTTGCTCAGGCGGCGGTAGCGGCGTTTGGTGACAGCATTGACGTTCAGGAAGAAGTCCACGGTTTCCGCTGGGTGGAAGAGCGCGACCTGAGCGGCTTTGTCGACGGGACGGAAAACCCGGCAGGTGAAGAGACGCGCCGTGAAGTGGCGGTCATCAAGGATGGCGTGGATGCCGGCGGCAGCTACGTATTTGTTCAGCGCTGGGAGCATAACCTTAAGCAACTTAACCGCATGAGTGTGCAGGACCAGGAGATGATGATTGGCCGTACCAAAGAGGCCAACGAAGAGATCGACGGCGATGTACGCCCGGTGACCTCTCACCTGAGCCGCGTTGACCTCAAGGAAGACGGTAAAGGGCTGAAGATTGTTCGCCAGAGCCTGCCGTATGGCACTGCAAGCGGAACCCATGGCCTTTATTTCTGCGCCTACTGTGCGCGTCTGTACAATATTGAGCAACAGCTGCTGAGCATGTTCGGCGATACCGACGGCAAGCGTGACGCTATGCTGCGCTTCACCAAACCGGTCACCGGCGGCTATTACTTCGCACCATCCATTGAGCGTCTGCTGGCGCTGTAATTCCCTTTCTCCCTCTCCCTTTGGGAGAGGGTTGGGGTGAGGGCAACAGGCCGCACCCTTATTCCCTTTTCTGCTTGTAAATCACCAAACGGTATATAAAACCGTTACTCCTTTCGACCTCGTTATAAATATTATGACAATAAGATAGTCATCACATTTATAAGGGTGCGCAATGGCCGTTACTGTACTGAAAAAAGGATCCCTGGCACTGGCAGGTTTACTGCTGGTGGCACAGGCGCAGGCGACTGAGCTGCTGAACAGTTCATATGACGTCTCCCGCGAGCTGTTTGCCGCCCTTAACCCGCCGTTTGAGCAGCAATGGGCGAAAGACAATAACGGCGACAAGCTGACCATTAAACAGTCTCACGCCGGTTCGTCCAAACAGGCGCTGGCGATCCTCCAGGGGTTGAAAGCGGACGTGGTGACCTATAACCAGGTGACCGATGTGCAGATCCTGCATGACAAAGGCAAGCTCATCCCGGCCGACTGGCAGAGCCGTTTACCAAACAACAGCTCGCCGTTCTACTCCACCATGGGCTTCCTGGTGCGTAAAGGCAATCCGAAGAATATCCGCGACTGGAGCGATCTGGTTCGTTCTGACGTAAAGCTGATTTTCCCGAACCCTAAAACTTCCGGTAATGCGCGTTATACCTATCTGGCGGCGTGGGGTGCAGCGGACAAAGCAGACGGTAACGATAAAGCCAAAACCGAGCAGTTCATGACCCAGTTCCTGAAAAACGTCGAAGTGTTTGATACCGGCGGTCGCGGAGCAACCACGACTTTCGCAGAACGCGGTCTGGGCGATGTGCTGATTAGCTTTGAATCGGAAGTGAACAACATCCGCAAACAGTATAAAGCACAGGGCTTTGAAGTCGTTATCCCGAAAACCAACATCCTGGCCGAGTTCCCGGTGGCGTGGGTGGATAAAAACGTGCAGGCAAACGGCACTGAGAAAGCGGCAAAAGCCTATCTCAACTACCTGTACAGCCCACAGGCGCAGACCATCATTACTGATTACTACTATCGCGTGAACAACCCTGACGTGATGAACAAACTGAAAGATAAATTCCCCCAGACCGCGCTGTTCCGCGTGGAGGATCATTTCGGCTCCTGGCCTGAGGTGATGAAAACGCATTTTGCCAGCGGCGGTGAATTAGATAAATTGCTGGCGGCGGGGCGTAAGTAATGTTTGCCCTCTCGACTAAACGCGTGCTGCCGGGGTTTACCTTAAGCCTCGGAACCAGCCTGCTGTTCGTCTGCCTGATTTTGTTGTTGCCGCTCAGCGCGCTGGTGATGCAGCTTGCGCAGATGAGCTGGTCCCAGTACTGGGAAGTGGTCACCAACCCACAGGTCGTAGCGGCCTATAAAGTGACGCTGCTGTCGGCGTTTGTGGCCTCGCTTTTTAACGGCGTGTTTGGCCTGCTGATGGCGTGGATTTTAACCCGCTATCGTTTTCCGGGCCGCACGCTGCTCGACGCGTTAATGGATTTACCGTTTGCACTGCCGACGGCCGTTGCCGGTTTAACGCTGGCGTCACTTTTCTCCGTAAACGGTCTGTACGGCGAATGGCTGGCGAAGTTTGACATCAAAGTGACCTATACCTGGCTCGGTATCGCGGTGGCGATGGCCTTTACCAGTATTCCGTTCGTGGTACGTACCGTACAGCCGGTGCTGGAAGAGTTAGGCCCGGAATATGAAGAAGCGGCAGAAACGCTGGGGGCTACGCGCTGGCAGAGCTTCCGTAAAGTTGTCCTGCCTGAGCTTTCTCCGGCGCTGATGGCGGGAGTGGCGCTGTCGTTTACCCGTAGCCTCGGTGAGTTCGGTGCGGTCATTTTTATCGCCGGTAATATTGCGTGGAAAACGGAAGTGACGTCGCTGATGATTTTTATCCGTTTGCAGGAGTTTGATTACCCGGCAGCGAGCGCCATTGCCTCGGTCATTCTTGCCGCATCGTTGCTGCTGCTCTACACAATCAACACTCTGCAAAGTCGCTTTGGTCGACGTGTGGTAGGTCACTGATGGCGGAAGTTACTCAATTGAAGCGATACGATGCGCCCCGCATCAACTGGGGTAAATGGTTTTTGATTGGTACGGGTGTGCTGGTTTCTGCTCTCATCCTCGTGGTACCGACAATCTATATTTTCGTGCAGGCGTTCAGCAAAGGGATTATGCCCGCGCTGGAAAACCTGGCGGACCCGGATATGCTGCACGCCATTTGGCTGACGGTGCTGATTGCGCTGATCACCGTGCCGGTCAACCTGGTATTCGGTACGCTGCTGGCCTGGCTGGTGACGCGCTTTACCTTCCCGGGGCGTCAGATGCTGCTGACGCTGCTGGATATCCCGTTCGCCGTCTCACCGGTGGTGGCAGGTCTGGTTTACCTGCTCTTTTACGGCTCTAACGGCCCGCTGGGTGGCTGGCTGGATGAGCACAACCTGCAGGTGATGTTTGCCTGGCCGGGTATGGTGCTGGTGACTATCTTTGTAACCTGTCCGTTTGTGGTACGCGAACTGGTACCGGTGATGTTAAGCCAGGGGAGCAACGAAGACGAAGCGGCTGTGCTGCTGGGCGCGTCAGGCTGGCAGATGTTCCGCCGCGTCACGCTGCCGAATATTCGCTGGGCACTGCTCTATGGGGTGGTGCTGACCAACGCCCGCGCAATTGGCGAGTTTGGGGCGGTGTCGGTTGTATCCGGTTCCATTCGAGGTGAAACACTGTCGCTGCCGTTACAGATTGAACTGCTGCAGCAGGACTACAACACCATCGGCTCCTTTACCGCCGCAGCGTTGCTGACGCTGATGGCTATTTTGACCCTGTTTTTGAAGAGTGTGGTGCAGTGGCGTTTAGAAAATCAGGAAAAACGTCAGCATCAGGAGGGAAATCATGAGCATTGAGATTGCCAATATTAAGAAGTCTTTTGGTCGCACCCAGGTGCTGAATGATATCTCGCTGGATATCCCTTCCGGACAAATGGTGGCGCTGCTGGGGCCGTCTGGCTCGGGTAAAACCACGCTGCTGCGTATCATCGCCGGTCTTGAACATCAGACCAGCGGACATATCCGTTTTCACGGCACCGACGTGAGCCGCCTGCATGCCCGCGATCGTAAAGTCGGCTTCGTGTTCCAGCATTACGCGCTGTTTCGCCACATGACGGTGTTCGACAACATTGCGTTTGGCCTGACCGTGCTGCCGCGTCGCGAACGCCCGGATGCGGCTACCATCAAAGCGAAAGTGACCAAACTGCTGGAAATGGTGCAGCTGGCCCACCTGGCTGACCGTTTCCCGGCGCAGCTTTCGGGCGGCCAGAAACAGCGTGTCGCACTGGCGCGCGCGCTGGCCGTGGAGCCACAAATACTGCTGCTTGATGAGCCGTTTGGCGCGCTGGATGCGCAGGTGCGTAAAGAGCTGCGCCGCTGGCTGCGTCAGCTGCATGAAGAGCTGAAATTCACCAGCGTCTTCGTCACCCACGACCAGGAAGAGGCGATGGAAGTTGCGGACCGCGTGGTGGTCATGAGCCAGGGGAACATCGAGCAGGTGGACGAGCCAGAGCAGCTCTGGCGTGAACCTGCCACCCGTTTTGTCCTGGAGTTTATGGGCGAAGTTAACCGTCTGCAGGGCACCGTACGCGGCGGACAATTCCACGTCGGGGCACACCGCTGGCCGCTGGGATACACGCCTGCCCATCAGGGGCCGGTGGATCTGTTCCTGCGCCCGTGGGAAGTGGATGTCAGCCGTCGTACCAGCCTGGATTCACCGCTTCCGGTGCAGGTACTGGAAGCTAGCCCTAAAGGTCACTACACACAAATGGTGGTACAACCGCTGGGCTGGTATACCGAGCCGCTGACGGTGGTAATGCGCGATGAAGAGGCGCCACACCGGGGTGAACGCCTGTTTGTGGGGCTGCAGCATGCCCGTATTTATCACGGTAACCAGCGCATCGAGACGCGCGAGGATATTGCTCTGGCGGAGTCAGCCTGATAGGTTATTAGGATGTTTATCGCCCGGTGGCGCTGCGCTGACCGGGCCTACAGCTAAAACTGCGTCTTGTAGGCCGGGTAAGCGAAGCGCCACCCGGCTTTTTTATTGAGTAAAAATCGTGAATACACTCGAACACACCATCGGCAACACTCCACTGGTCAAGCTTCAGCGCATGGGGCCTGACAACGGCAGCGAAATCTGGGTCAAACTCGAAGGCAATAACCCGGCGGGGTCAGTCAAAGACCGCGCGGCGCTGTCGATGATTGTCCAGGCTGAGAAGCGCGGTGAAATTAAGCCAGGCGACGTGCTCATTGAGGCCACAAGCGGGAATACCGGCATTGCGCTGGCGATGATTGCCGCGCTGAAAGGCTACCGCATGAAGCTGCTGATGCCGGACAACATGAGTCAGGAGCGCCGCGCCGCGATGCGGGCTTACGGTGCTGAACTGATACTGGTGACCAAAGAGCAGGGAATGGAAGGGGCGCGCGACCTGGCGCTGGCGATGGCTGAGCGCGGTGAAGGCAAACTGCTGGATCAGTTCAATAATCCGGATAATCCCTACGCCCACTACACGACCACTGGCCCGGAAATCTGGCAACAAACCGACGGGCGTATCACCCATTTTGTCTCCAGCATGGGCACCACCGGCACCATCACCGGCGTGTCGCGTTTTCTGCGCGAGCAGGAAAAACCGGTCGCCATTGTTGGCCTGCAGCCGGAAGAGGGGAGCAGCATTCCGGGTATTCGTCGCTGGCCTGCGGAATACATGCCGGGCATTTTTAATGCTCAACTGGTGGATCAGGTGCTGGATATTCATCAGCGCGAGGCGGAAAATACCATGCGCGAGCTGGCGGTACGCGAAGGCATCTTCTGCGGGGTTAGCTCGGGTGGCGCGGTAGCAGGTGCGATGCGTGTGGCGCAGGAGAACCCTGGTGCAGTGGTGGTGGCGATTATCTGCGACCGCGGCGATCGTTATCTGTCTACCGGCGTCTTTGGCGAAGAGAGTTATTCGCAGGGGGCGGGGATTTAAGCGTCATGGAGATGATTTTATTCCGGGATAAGACCCGGGCGCAGCAAACCGATATTGTCGCGGTGCAGTCGCAGGTGGTGTACGGCAGCGTGGGGAACAGCATTGCGGTACCCAATATTCGTACCCACCGGCTTAACGTGACCGCCGTGCCGACGGTGCTGTTCAGCAACACGCCGCACTATGACACCTTTTACGGCGGGGTGATCCCCGATGAGTGGTTCAGCGGCTACCTGAAGGCGCTGGAAGAGCGCGAGATCCTGCGCGAGCTTAAGGCGGTCACCACGGGCTACATGGGCAGCGCCAGCCAGATTGTTCTGCTGGCGCAGTGGCTGAAGACGATCAAAGTGCAACACCCGGAGCTGCTGGTGCTGGTTGACCCGGTGATCGGGGATATCGACAGCGGTATGTACGTAAAACCTGATATTCCTGAGGCGTATCGTGAGCATCTGCTGCCGCTGGCGCAGGGCATTACGCCCAACGTATTCGAACTGGAAGTGTTAAGCGGTAAACCGTGCCGCACGCCAGAGAGTGCCATCGCCGCCGCGCAGGGGCTGCTTTCCGATACGCTGAAATGGGTGGCGATAACCAGTGCGCCAGTGGCCGACGACCCGCAGAATATTCACGTCGTGCTGGTGAGTAAAGAGGGCGTTACCGTAAGCGCGCACCCGCGCGTCGAGACGGATCTGAAAGGAACGGGCGATCTGTTCTGTTCAGAACTGGTCAGCGGTATCGTGGGGGGGAAAACCGTTGCTGACGCCATACGCATGGCAGGCGATCGGGTGACTGACGTCATGATCTATACGCAGTCGAAAGGTTACGACGAGCTTATCCTCCCCGCATAAACAAAAATGGCGCCCGAAGGCGCCATTTTTCTGTGCGGCAAGAATTACTTCTTGATGCGGATAACCGGGGTTTCACCCACGGTGACGCTGCCAGACAGTTTGATCAGCTCTTTGATTTCGTCCATGTTGGAGATAACAACCGGCGTCAGGGTAGACTTGGCTTTTTCTTCCAGCAGTGGCAGATCGAATTCAATCACCGGGTCGCCAACTTTAACACGCTGGCCTTCTTCTGCGATACGTTTGAAGCCTTCGCCTTTCAGTTCAACGGTGTCGATACCGAAGTGAACGAACAGTTCGATACCGCTATCAGATTCGATAGAGAACGCATGGTTGGTTTCAAAAATTTTACCGATGGTGCCGTCAACTGGAGCAACCATTTTGTTGCCAGTTGGTTTGATAGCAATGCCATCACCAACGATTTTCTCAGCAAACACTACATCCGGCACGTCTTCGATGTTGACGATCTCGCCGGAGAGCGGAGCAACAATCTCAATAGTTCCGGAGTCTTTCTTATCATCAGAAACCAGAGATTTCAGTTTATCGAACAAACCCATGATCTTCTCCTAAGCAGTAATTTGGGCCGCATCTCGTGGATTAGCAGATTGTTTTTTCTTCAATGAACTTGTTAACCAGCGTCATTAACTCGTCCGTTGTCGGTTGAGCAAGAGCCTGCTCTGCTAACACCTTCGCATCTTCGAAGTTCGTGTTACGGATAATCTTCTTAATGCGCGGGATGGAAATGGCGCTCATAGAGAATTCGTCCAGACCCATACCCAGCAACAGAAGTGTAGCACGTTCGTCGCCTGCAAGCTCACCACACATGCCAGTCCATTTACCTTCTGCATGAGAAGCATCAATAACTTGCTTGATCAAGTTCAGTACGGACGGTGACATTGGCTGGTAGAGATGTGAAATCATATCATTACCACGGTCAACTGCCAGGGTGTACTGCGTTAAATCATTGGTGCCGATACTAAAGAAATCAACTTCTTTGGCTAAATGACGCGCAATGGTCGCGGCTGCTGGTGTTTCCACCATTACGCCGATCTCAATTGACTCGTCAAATGCTTTACCTTCGTCACGCAGTTCCTGTTTGTAGATCTCGATCTCTTTCTTCAGTGCACGCACTTCTTCAACAGAGATGATCATCGGGAACATAATGCGCAGCTTACCGAAAGCAGAGGCACGCAGAATCGCACGCACCTGGTCACGCAGGATCTCTTTACGATCCATAGCGATACGCACTGCACGCCAGCCCAGGAATGGGTTCTCTTCTTTCGGGAAGTTCATGTACGGCAGCTCTTTGTCGCCACCGATGTCCATGGTACGGACGATAACGGCCTGAGAGCCACAGGCTTCAGCCACCGCTTTGTACGCCGCAAACTGCTCTTCTTCAGTTGGCAGGGCGTCACGGTCCATGAACAGGAATTCAGTACGATACAGACCCACACCTTCCGCGCCGTTGCGCTCAGCGCCATCGACGTCGCGTACGGTACCGATGTTAGCGCACACTTCTACCTGATGGCCGTCCAGCGTGATGGCTGGCAGGTCTTTCAGTTTAGCGAGTTCCGCTTTCTCGGTGGCAACCTGCTCCTGAACGGTACGCAGTTGCTCGATCACATCGTTAGTTGGGTTGACGTAAACCACGTTGTTTACGGCATCCAGAATCAGATAGTCGTCGTTTTTCACCTGAGTGGTGACGTTACCGGTACCCACGATGGCAGGCAGTTCCAGAGAACGCGCCATGATTGAGGTGTGGGAGGTACGGCCACCGGCGTCGGTGATGAAACCCAGCACTTTGTTCAGGTTCAGCTGTGCGGTTTCAGACGGGGTCAGATCAGCGGCAACCAGGATCACTTCATCCTGAATCGCGCTCAGATCGATGATGGCCAGACCCAGGATGTTGCGCAGCAGGCGCTTACCGATGTCACGTACGTCAGCCGCACGCTCTTTCAGGTATTCATCGTCCAGCTCTTCCAGGGCAGATGCCTGACCTTCGATAACTTCATGCGCAGCCGCGTCGGCCGTCATGCCTTTATCTTTAATCAGGGCTATGATTTCCTGCTCCAGCTCCTCATCTTCGAGCAGCATGATGTGCCCTTCGAAGATAGCTTCTTTTTCTTCACCGAAAGTTTCGCCAGCTTTAGTTTTGATTGCTTCCAGTTGCGCAGATGCCTTGGCACGACCGCTCAGAAAACGTTCAACTTCCTGATCAACCTTGTCGGCAGAAATTTTTTTCCGGTCGATGACGATCTCGTCTTCTTTCAGCAGCAATGCTTTGCCGAAAGCGATACCCGGGGATGCTAAAATGCCTGAAATCATAACCCTACCTTACTTGTGACTGATATTTAAAAGAACCCGGAAACTTACTCGAGCTCAGCCATCAGTTTTACCAGATGCTCAACTGCTTTCTGCTCGTCTTCACCTTCAGCAGAGATAGTGACAACGGTGCCCTGAGTCAGGCCCAGAGTCTGCAGTTTGAACAGGCTTTTTGCGCTAGCGCTTTTGCCGTTGGAAGTCACAGTGATTTCAGAAGTGAAGCCTTTCGCTTCTTTAACAAACTGAGCAGCAGGGCGGGTGTGCAGACCGTTCGGAGCGGTAATGGTAACTTCTTGCTGGAACATTGTATTTCCCCAACTTATAGGTTTAGTGTTGTGGAACTAAAGTCTAGCCTGGCGACTGAACTTTAGCCTGTATTGTTAGCGCTGACGTTTCGATCGTCATTAAACATTATGCAGCGAAAGCAAGACTTGAACCAAATCATAAAATCGATTCAGCAAGGGTATTTCGTTCGCTGATTAATTTCACGCATCAAAATAATTGCTGGTTTAAATACCAGACCCAACGGGGTGAATCAATGCCAGGAGGGGTAAAACTTTGAAGCAGGCCACAAAAAAGCACCTAAAAAGGTGCTTTTTTACGCGTTATTAACATGCTGGCATTACTGTTGCAGTTCTTTCTCGGTAAACAGATCGGCAAACAGTGCAGTGCTTAAGTAACGCTCACCTGACGAAGGTAGGATAACCACAATATTCTTGTTGGTAAAGGACTCATCTTCCTGAAGTTTGAGCGCCGCCGCAACGGCCGCACCGGAAGAGATACCGGCCAGAATACCTTCTTCATCCATCAGGCGGCGTGCCGTCGAGATGGCTTCTTCGTTCGTGATCGTGACGACTTTATCGATAAGCTTCAGATCCAGGTTACCCGGAATAAAGCCTGCGCCGATACCCTGAATCTTGTGCGGGCCCGGTTTGAGCTCTTCACCCGCCAGCGCCTGGGTGATAACCGGCGAGTCGGTCGGCTCAACGGCCACGGTGATCAGGTCTTTTTTACCTTTCGTGCCTTTAATATAGCGTGACACACCGGTCAGCGTACCGCCGGTACCCACGCCGGAGATAAACACATCAACCTGGCCATCGGTATCTTCCCAGATTTCAGGCCCGGTGGTTTTCTCGTGGATTTCCGGGTTTGCCGGGTTGCTGAACTGCTGAAGCAGCAGGTATTTCGCCGGATCGCTGGCAACAATCTCTTCGGCTTTCTGAATGGCACCTTTCATGCCTTTCGCGCCTTCGGTCAACACCAGGTTTGCGCCCAGCGCTTTGAGCAGCTTGCGGCGTTCGATGCTCATGGTTTCAGGCATGGTCAGCGTCAGCTTATAGCCACGCGCCGCAGCCACATAGGCCAGCGCAATACCGGTGTTGCCGCTGGTAGGCTCCACCAGCTCAACGCCTGGCTTGAGCACGCCACGTTTTTCGGCATCCCAAATCATATTTGCACCGATACGGCATTTTACGCTGAAGCTCGGGTTGCGGGATTCGACCTTCGCCAGAATGCGTCCATTACCGATACGGTTCAGTCGAACCAGGGGCGTATGACCGATAGTCAGCGAGTTGTCTTCATAAATCTTACTCATGGCCTGTCCTTAACTGTATGAAATTGGGATACCGACCCAGCATACCTGCTAAGCAGGTAGGGGGAAGTAAGGAATTCGCATATCTATATACTGCAAGGAAATAATGGGGATCAGTATGGAATAAGGGATAGCATAAGCCATCCCTTGTTTACACATTTTTGCATTACTTCCATAACGCGTGCTTAGCACGGTAGCAGTCGACCCACATTGCCGTTGCGCCGCACACCGCAACGGGCATGATGAAAAGATTAAGGAAGGGGATCAAGGTGAACAGGCTGGTAAGCGCGCCAAACTGCATATTGGCCACTTTCTGCGTACGCAGAGCGGTTCGCATCTCTTTGAAGGGCACCTTGTGGTTATCAAACGGGTAGTCACAGTACTGAATAGCCAGCATCCAGGCGCTGAACAGGAACCACAGCACAGGTGCCACCGTCTGGCCGATACCGGGCACCAGATAAAGGAGAAGCAGTACAATTGCACGGGGGAGATACCAGGCGAATTTTTGCCATTCGCGCTTCATGATGCGCGGAATATCTTTCATGATCCCCAGTACGCCCGTGTCCGGTGGTGTGGCACCGGTCAGACGCGCTTCGAGCTGTTCCGCCAGCAGGCCGTTAAACGGCGCCGCAATCCAGTTGGCAATCGTTGAGAAGAAATAGCCGAACACCAACAGCACAGAAATCACCGCGAGTGGCCACAGCAGATAGCTCAGCCACTGCAGCCAGTCAGGTACATAACTCATCATGGCCGGGACCCAGCTTTCAAGCTTCGTGAAAAGCCACCAGAAGGCGCCGCCCATAAGAATAATGTTGATCAGCAAGGGCAGAATGACGAAACGTCGAATACCCGGCAGGGAGACCAGTTTCCAGCCCTGAGAAAAATACCAGACGCCGCTGCGTGGGGGAGAAGATGATGTTGAAACCATAACCAGGCTGTACTCCTTTTTTCACAACCAGTGGAATTGCCCGCCTATATTATCCAGTTACGGACCAATGACCAGTTCGGAAATGTTCGAAAAAACAGCAAAAAGCACGATTTAGTTCATCTTTATGCTGTGAATGCTCTGCACACACTTGCACTTGACGTAAACGGCAAATACTCTTAGTGAGTAAATGTTTGCCGTGGTGGCAAGGTGTTAGAACAACAGAGAATATAATGATGCAGGATTTGCGTCTGATATTAATCATTGTTGGCGCGATCGCCATAATCGCTTTACTGGTACATGGTTTCTGGACCAGCCGTAAAGAGCGTTCTTCTATGTTTCGCGATCGCCCACTGAAGCGCATGAAGTCCAGTCGTGACGACGATGACAGTGAATATGACATCGACGATCGTGATGACGACGGCGTGGGTGAAGTTCGTGTTCATCGGGTCAATACTGCGCCCGGCGCGGCTCATGGGGAGCATGAAGCCCCCCGTACTGCGCAGCACCAGTATCAACCGCCGTATGCTTCTGCACAGCCGCGCCAGCCTGCGCCGCAGCCTGTGGAAGAGCCGGTGCGTCAGCCGCCGCAGCAGCCTGTTCAACAGCAGCCAGCTGCGCCGCAGCCGGTTCCACAGCAACCCGTGCAGCAGTCTGTACAACCGCAGCCTGCTCAGCCGGTACAGCAACCGCCGCAACAGCCTGTTCAGGCGCAGCCTGCACCACAGCCAGCCCCGGCACCGCAGGTTGAGCCAGAGCCCGTTGTAGAGCCAGAACCGGTTGTTGAAAAACCGCAGCGTAAAGAAGCGGTGATCATCATGAACGTGGCCGCACATCACGGCAGCCATCTGAACGGTGACGTGCTGCTTAACAGTATTCAACAGGCTGGCTTCAAGTTTGGCGACATGAATATTTTCCATCGCCACCTGAGCCCGGACGGTAGCGGCCCGGCGTTGTTTAGCCTGGCCAACATGGTTAACCCTGGTACCTTCGACCCTGAAATGACGGGCGATTTCGTAACGCCGGGCGTGACGATCTTTATGCAGGTTCCATCTTACGGTGACGAACTGCAAAACTTTAAGCTGATGCTGCAGTCCGCTCAGCACATCGCTGACGAAGTGGGTGGTGTGGTACTCGACGACCAGCGTCGCATGATGACGCCGCAGAAACTGCGCGAGTATCAGGACCGCATCCGCGAAGTTAAGGAAGCCAACGCGTAATCGACGCGTTTTCTTCAACTCCTCCTCAACCCCCGCCTGTCGGGGGTTTTTTCTCATTGATGGTGCGATATGGACTCAATCGAACAACAAATCACTGAACTGCGAACCACGCTTCGCCATCATGAATATCTTTATCATGTGATGGACGCACCGGAAGTGCCGGATGCGGAGTACGATCGCCTGATGCGTGAACTGCGCGATTTAGAGGCGCAGCACCCGGAGTTGATCACCCCGGACTCGCCAACCCAACGTGTCGGCGCTGAACCGCTAGGTGCGTTCAGCCAGGTACGTCATGAAGTGCCGATGCTCTCTCTGGATAACGTCTTCGATGAAGAGAGCTTTCTCGCCTTTAATAAGCGTGTGCAGGATCGACTCAAAAGCAGCGACGCCCTGACCTGGTGCTGTGAGCTGAAGCTGGATGGCCTGGCCGTCAGCATCCTCTACGAAAACGGCGTGCTGGTCCGTGCCGCAACGCGCGGTGATGGCACCACCGGGGAAGACATCACCACCAACGTGCGTACCATCCGCGCGATCCCGCTGAAGTTGCACGGCGACAATATTCCTGCTCGTCTGGAAGTGCGCGGTGAAGTTTTCCTGCCGCAGGCGGGTTTCGAGAAAATCAACGAAGAGGCGCGTCGCACCGGTGGGAAGGTGTTTGCGAACCCGCGCAACGCGGCGGCAGGCTCTTTACGCCAGCTGGACCCGCGTATTACCGCGAAGCGACCGCTTACTTTCTTCTGCTATGGCGTCGGTATTCTGGAAGGAGGGGAGCTGCCGGACACCCACCTCGGGCGTTTGCTGCAGTTTAAAGCGTGGGGCTTGCCGGTCAGCAACCGCGTGCAGCTTTGCGACTCACCGGAGGCGGTTCTTGCGTTTTATCGCAAGGTTGAAGAAGACCGCCCGACGCTCGGTTTTGATATCGATGGTGTGGTGATCAAGGTTAACTCGCTTGCGCTTCAGGAGCAGCTAGGCTTTGTGGCGCGAGCACCGCGCTGGGCTGTGGCGTTTAAATTCCCGGCCCAGGAGCAGATGACCTTTGTTCGCGATGTGGAGTTCCAGGTGGGCCGTACCGGAGCCATCACGCCGGTTGCGCGTCTGGAGCCGGTGCACGTGGCCGGTGTGCTGGTGAGCAACGCCACGCTGCATAACGCGGATGAAATCGATCGTCTTGGCCTGCGTATTGGTGACAAAGTGGTGATTCGCCGGGCGGGAGATGTGATCCCGCAGGTCGTCAACGTGGTTCAGTCAGAACGCCCTGATGATACGCGCGCCATCGTGTTTCCGACGCATTGCCCGGTATGTGGCTCAGACGTAGAGCGTGTGGAAGGCGAAGCGGTGGCTCGCTGTACCGGGGGATTAATCTGTGGTGCGCAGCGTAAAGAGTCACTCAAGCACTTCGTTTCCCGACGGGCAATGGACGTTGACGGCATGGGCGACAAAATTATCGACCAGCTGGTTGAGAAAGAGTATGTCCATACGCCTGCGGATCTTTTCAAACTGACGGCGGGTAAGCTGACCGGTCTTGACCGCATGGGGCCGAAGTCGGCTCAGAATGTAGTGAATGCGCTGGAAGCCGCCAAAGAGACCACGTTTGCCCGTTTCCTCTATGCGCTTGGTATTCGTGAGGTGGGTGAAGCCACCGCAGCAGGTCTGGCGGCGTACTTTGGCACGCTGGACGCGCTGGAGAAAGCGAGCATCGAGGAGCTGCAAAAAGTGCCTGATGTCGGCATTGTGGTGGCCACGCACGTCTTTAACTTCTTTGCCGAAGAGAGTAACCGCGACGTCATCGGCAAACTGCTGGAGCAGGGCATTAAATGGCCTGCGCCGGTCGTCGTCAATGCCGAAGAGATCGACAGCCCGTTTGCCGGTAAAACGGTAGTACTGACCGGCAGTCTCAGCCAGCTTTCACGGGATGATGCGAAGGCGCGTCTGGTGGCGCTGGGGGCAAAAGTGGCGGGCAGCGTGTCGAAGAAAACGGATCTGGTGATCGCCGGGGAAGCCGCCGGTTCTAAGCTTGCAAAAGCGCAGGAGCTCGGGATTGAGGTAATCGATGAAGCAGAAATGATGCGTCTGCTGGGAGAGTAACGTGGAAAAAGAGCAGCTCGTCGAGATCGCCAATACAGAGATGCCGTTCGGTAAATATAAGGGCCGCAGGCTGATTGATTTGCCGGAAGAGTACCTTCTGTGGTTTGCCCGAAAGGATGAATTCCCGGCGGGACGACTGGGCGAGCTGATGGCCATCACGCTATTGATTAAAACCGAGGGGCTGACCCAGCTGGTTCAGCCCCTGAAACGTCCTTAAGCCTTCGCGGCGCGGGTCTCTTCCTGCGCCAGTTTTTCCGTCTGACGTTTATAACGACGCGCCAGTACTGCACAGACCATCAGCTGGATCTGATGGAAAATCATCAGCGGCAGTACCATCATCCCAATCACCGAGGTCGGGAACAGAATGTTGGCCATCGGGATGCCGTTTGCCAGGCTTTTCTTCGAGCCGCAGAACACAATGGTGATTTCGTCTGCTTTGTTGAAGCCACATTTGCGTGCCACAAAGACGTTTACCGCAATGACAATCGCCAGCAGGACGATACTGACCACCACGATAAACAGCAGCGAGCCTGCGCCCACCTTATGCCAGATACCATTCACCACGGCTTCGCTGAAGGCGGAGTAAACCACCAGCAGGATCGACGTCTGATCGGTTTTTGAGATCCATTTCTTGTGCTTCGCCACAAACGCCCCCGTCCACGGACGAGAAAGATGACCAAGGACAAATGGCAGAAGCAGCTGCAGACAGATCTTCCCGACCTGCTCCAGATTACCGCCTGCACCGTGCATATTCATCAGCAGGCCAACCAGCAGCGGCGAGACGAAAATCCCTAACAGGCTTGATGCCGATGCCGAGCAGACAGCGGCCGCGACGTTGCCGCCTGCCAGCGAAGTAAAGGCAATCGCGGACTGGACGGTGGCTGGCAAAATACAGAGGTAGAGGAAACCGGTATAGAGCGCCGGGTCAACATTGACCGGAGCCCACCACGCAAACAGCACGCCGAGTATTGGGAAAAGAATAAAGGTGCTGCACATGACCCACAGGTGGAGTCGCCAGTGGCTTCCCCCTGCGATAATGGCTTCGCGGGAGAGTTTGGCGCCGTGCATAAAGAACAGCAGCGCGATGGCCGCGGTAGTGAGTCCTTCAAAGAATGGCACAAAACCGCCGCGCGCGGGGAAGAAGGAGGCCAGTAAAACGGTGACGACCAGGGTAAGTGTAAACGGATCAAGAATACGAAATAGTTTCATAATGACTCCTGAAAACAGATGTCGCTATTGTGCTTTGTTCCCTTTGAGAAATAAAATTGATTTATTGCATCTATTCATGAATTAAACAGATGAATTATTCCTTACGTCAGCTTCGCGTTTTTGTCACCGTGGCCCATGCCCGCAGCTTCAGCCGGGCAGGGGAGATCATTGGCCTGAGCCAGTCGGCCGTCAGCCACAGTGTGAAAGAACTGGAACTCCAGACAGGTGTGCGTCTACTCGACCGCACCACGCGTGAAGTGGTATTAACCGAAGCCGGACAGCAGCTGGCACTGCGACTGGAGCGGTTACTGGATGAACTGAACAGCACGCTCAGGGATGTCGGGAGACTGGGGCAGCAGCTTTCTGGCACCGTACGGGTGGCAGCAAGCCAGACGATTTCGGCGCATCTTATTCCGCAGTGTATTGCTGAGGGTAACCAGCGCTATCCGGATATCGATTTTGTGCTGCACGACAGGCCGCAACAGTGGGTGCTGGAGAGCATCCGCCAGGGAGATGTGGATTTTGGCATCGTCATCGATCCCGGCCAGGTGAGTGACCTGGAGTGTGAGATTGTGCTTTCTGAGCCTTTTTTGCTGCTCTGTCGGGACGACGATCCGCTGGCAATGCTGCCTCATGTCAGTTGGCAGACGCTGCAGGGCGCGAAACTGGTATTACAGGATTATGCATCGGGCAGCCGTCCATTGATTGACTCCGCGCTGAATGCTCAGGGGGTAAAAGCAACCATCGTGCAGGAGATTGGTCACCCGGCTACGCTGTTTCCTATGGTTGAGGCAGGCATTGGGATCAGCGTATTGCCTGCCCTGGCGCTGCCGTTGCCACAGGGGAGCCGGCTGGCTGTAAGACGGTTGACCCCGGTGGTTGACAGAAAGCTGATGCTGGTTCGACGAAAAAATCGTTCTCTTTCGGGGGCGGCACAGGCTATCTGGGAAGTGGTGCGTATCCAGGCGCAACGGTTAACCGAAGCCCGCATACGCGACCCACTGTTTAATGCTGCAGATGATTAGATGTAAATATCGATCTGATTGACATCTGATGGGCTGTTTACGCCTTCCACTTTGCCCTGCTTCTGATCTTGTTTCTTCTGGGCCTCTTCCGCCTGCTGGCGCAATAGTTGTGCAAGCTGTGTCTGCAGCACTTTAAGCTGTGCCTGAATGAGCTCCTGCTGTTTTTTCTTCTCTTCCGGGCTGCCGGCACTCTCTGGCAGCTCTTTTAGCTGTTGAGTCAGTTTGGTGATTTGCTCCGTAATGCGGCTGATTTGGGCAGCAATATCGTTGCCACTGGAAGCACTCCCACCACTGTTACTGGTTTGAATAGGGTGGGTTGATGTCTGAATGGTCGTCATAGTCTTTCCTCTTACCATAAAACAGAGATATCGGCACCGATGGTGGGAGCTTGAGGAAAACTGCTATATCTGGCAGGGCGTTAGGCTGGCTGGAGCGGCTACAGGAAGTTTCTGTGCAAAAGATTCGAACCGTCCATATCGCAGATAGCAAAAAAGCGCCTTTAGGGCGCTTTTTTACATTGGTGGGTCGTGCAGGATTCGAACCTGCGACCAATTGATTAAAAGTCAACTGCTCTACCAACTGAGCTAACGACCCGAAATGGTGGGCGATGACGGGCTCGAACCGCCGACCCCCTCCGTGTAAAGGAGATGCTCTACCAACTGAGCTAATCGCCCATTTCGGAACTGCTGCGATAAGGTGAGAATGGTGGGCGATGACGGGCTCGAACCGCCGACCCCCTCCGTGTAAAGGAGATGCTCTACCAACTGAGCTAATCGCCCAATCTCAATTCTTATCTACACTGCGAGTCTACGTGAAGTAGATGGTGGGTGATGACGGGCTCGAACCGCCGACCCCCTCCGTGTAAAGGAGATGCTCTACCAACTGAGCTAATCACCCCCGCTGTGTGGAGTCGCATTATAGGGAGAGTTGAAAATGAGTCAACGCATTTTCTAAAGTTTTTATTCGTTCGTCGTAAAATTAAACAAAACGATCGTGAAATGGGCTGTGGCGCATGATTTCTAAACAAAAACAGCAAACTCGGTCACGATAAAGGGATCGACATTGAGGAATCGCCGCACAGTGATAGAATATTGCCCATCGTTTTTTCCCCAGGATTTGCCGATTGCCGGCATCTTAATAACGTAAGGCCATTTCATGAAAATCAAAACTCGCTTCGCGCCCAGCCCGACAGGCTACCTGCACGTCGGTGGTGCACGTACTGCTCTCTATTCCTGGCTTTTTGCACGCCACAACAAAGGTGAGTTCGTGCTGCGTATTGAAGACACCGATCTCGAGCGCTCCACGCCGGAAGCAATTGAAGCCATTATGGATGGGATGAACTGGCTGAATCTGCAGTGGGATGAAGGTCCTTACTTCCAGACCAAACGTTTTGACCGTTATAACGCGGTAATTGACGAGATGCTGGTCGCGGGTACGGCATACAAATGCTATTGCTCTAAAGAGCGCCTGGATGCGCTACGTGAAGAGCAGATGGCGAACGGCGAAAAGCCGCGTTACGACGGCCGCTGCCGCCATGACCACAGCGAGCATGCCGCTGATGAACCTTGCGTGGTGCGTTTTGCTAACCCACAGGACGGCTCTGTTATTTTTGACGACCAGATCCGTGGCCCAATCGAATTCAGCAACCAGGAGCTGGACGATCTGATCATCCGCCGTACCGACGGTTCTCCAACCTATAACTTCTGCGTGGTGGTTGACGACTGGGACATGGAAATCACCCACGTTATCCGTGGCGAAGACCATATCAATAACACCCCGCGCCAGATCAACATCCTGAAAGCGTTAAATGCCCCTGTTCCGGTCTATGCGCACGTTTCAATGATCAACGGTGACGACGGTAAAAAGCTGTCTAAACGTCACGGTGCGGTCAGCGTTATGCAGTATCGCGACGACGGCTATCTGCCGGAAGCGCTGCTGAACTACCTGGTGCGTCTGGGCTGGGCTCATGGCGATCAGGAAATTTTCAGCCGCGAAGAGATGATCGATCTGTTCTCTCTGAACTCTGTGAGCAAATCCGCCAGTGCGTTCAACACTGACAAGCTGCTGTGGCTGAACCACCACTACATCAATACCATGCCGCCGGAATATGTGGCGACTTACCTGCAGTGGCACATTGAGCAGGCCAATATTGATACCCGTACTGGCCCTGAGCTGGCGGACCTGGTGAAACTGCTCGGCGAGCGTTGCAAGACGCTGAAAGAGATCGCCGAAAGCTGCCGCTATTTCTATGAAGAGTTTGATGAGTTCGATGCGGATGCCGCGAAGAAACATCTGCGTCCTGTTGCGCGTCAGCCGCTGGAAGTGGTACGTGACAAACTGGCGGCCCTCACTGAGTGGACCGCAGAGAATGTGCATCATGCGATTCAGGCTACCGCTGACGAACTGGAAGTCGGTATGGGTAAAGTAGGTATGCCACTGCGCGTAGCGGTGACCGGTGCGGGTCAGTCTCCGGCGCTGGATGTTACCGTTCACGCGATCGGTAAGTCTCGCAGCGTGGCGCGCATTAACAAGGCTCTGGGATTTATTGCTGAACGTGAAAACCAGCAGTAAAACAGCCTGAGAAGCAAAAACGGCAGGGTAACCTGCCGTTTTTTTATGCGTGTAATTCAGCAATACCCAGGCGCGTAAGAAAACCGCTGATGCCTTCGCGTTTTAGCAACACGTGCAGTCGTTCCTGTTCCAGCTGCGTCATGTTTTCAAGCGTGTCGACAATCTGCACGAGCAGATTCGACGACGCAGGATCGCCATAGGGCATCGTTGCTTCTGCCAGGTGGTAAACCGCCTGACGGTTGCGAATGGCCGGGAGGTTCATGATATGCTCCTTCACCCGAGTATCAATATGGATCAGCCGCGCTCGTCCCCCTTTCACGCCATTGATCCCTTCGGTTTTCCAGCCCTGCTGACGAATCCAGCGGTTAACGGTTTGCCGGGCAACACCCAGGCTGTTCGCCAGCTCTTCCGTGGTCATTTTGCTGCGTAATCTTTTCATATCAGTTATGGTCGCGAATCCCTAAACGTTGCAACAATCCGGTAATCCCTTCCCGCAGTAACAGCGATGTCATCTGCTTTTGCTCTTCCGGCGTCATTTCATTCGCCAGCGTCAGAAGTAATGTGTGCAGAGAACCGTTTTGCAACGCATTTTCCGGCATATCTGCGGTTTCCGTTGCCCGGCGCGCGCTGCGGATAAAGTCACGCACTTTCTCGTTCACATGTACCAGGCGCGCTTTCCCGCCCTGAACTCCCGGTTTTGGCGATGTAATCCAACCCTCTTTGCGTACCCATTTATTGATGGTCTGGCGGCTATAGCCAGTGAGGAGGGCTAACTCTTCTGGCGTCATTCGTTCCTTGATCATACAATTTCCTGAATATTTGTGGGGTCAATTAACGGTTCATTTTATAGCACCGTTTTAGGTGAAAACGTGACAGGCTTAACTCCTGACTGCGAGGCGGCTCGCAAAGTGGTTCATTTGCATGATTTTTCGGCGATTGAACGGCAGTGAATGATTTTGCCGTTGACACTCCGCAGCGGAATTCATATTATGCCGCCCGTCAACATGACAGCTTTACGATGGGGCTATAGCTCAGCTGGGAGAGCGCTTGCATGGCATGCAAGAGGTCAGCGGTTCGATCCCGCTTAGCTCCACCAAACTCTGAACCCAACAGAGTAGGGTAAGTAAAGTAACATGTGGGGCTATAGCTCAGCTGGGAGAGCGCTTGCATGGCATGCAAGAGGTCAGCGGTTCGATCCCGCTTAGCTCCACCAAAATTTGAACCCTCGTCGAAAGACGGGGGTTTTTTTATGTCTTTGTAACGACCTTCACCCTCTTTTGTTGCCAAATTAGCAGCGTTCCTATACCTCGCCTCAATCCAAATCAATAAACGAGTCTATAAATGGACTTCAACTTGATTCGAGCAATTAATAAACCTATTATCCGTCCGGCCAATAATTTGCATGGTAAAACAGATTATCCAACTTAATGAATAGAAAAACTTACAATAATGTAAAGATATTTATGATTGCTCTGGCGCTGTGTTTGATTACGGTGCCCTTTTCCCGTTATATCTCTCCACGCGCTATAGTAAATGGTCATGATGTTTATCTGGCATGGCTGCCGTTAAGCGTTATGCTGGCCGTGATTTTGTTATTTGGGCGTCGGGCAATCATTCCCATTCTTTTAAGTTTCACTATTGCTAACATCTACAATATTAATTTAGCACCACTACAATATTTAGTATTATTGATCTGTCAGACGTTTTCTGTTTTTGCTGCCTGTGGCGTCCTGCGCCTTGTGCTGGGCAAGCGCTGGCGTCACTGCGTGCCGAACAAACACATTGGGCAACGTATATTCTGGCTGGGCTTTATGGTGCCGATAGGCATTAAAGGGTTGATGTATCTGGCTGGCTTTTTATTTGATTTTCCCGTGACTATCTCAACATTCTTTGGCGAAGGCACCGTAATTTATAACATCGTTGATATTCAAAGCTTGATATGCGCAGCGTTGATTTTCACCATGATGTTCTATTATCCATTAAGAATGATAATTAATCCCCGCTATGTCAGAACCTTCTGGCTGCGGAGCGTGAAGCCAGTGTTTTTTCATAAAAAATCTTTGTATGTATTCATCTGGCTGGCTTTTTTAATTTTCACCCTTGCCGTGTTATGTGCGCCATTTGAGTCACCGGTTATTGCTGGCTATTTAATGCCAGTCATTTTTATTCTCTTTACGCTAGGCATCAGTCGCCTCAGCTATGCGCTCATCTCTTTACTGTGGGCGGCATCCGCTCTGCTGCTGTTGACCTATAACTACAACTTCCTTAATGGCGTCGAATCTGGGCATTCACTCTCCTTTATCCTGTCTGTGCTGATCTCTTTCGCTATCTGTCTGCTTTACATGTCGCGGCTCTACCAGCGAAGCAACTGGTTGAAGCAGGACTGGCAGGACAGGGCGCTGACCGACCCGCTGACCGGTTTACCGAATATTCGGGCGCTGGAAGAGTTTCTTCAGGTTCACCCGGATGCAAAAATCTGCTGCCTGCGGATGGACAACCTGGAATTTTTAAGTCGCCACTACGGCATTCTCATGCGGGTGCATTGCAAACGTAGGGTAACCACCTCCCTGCAGCCGCTGTTGCAGAAAGATGAGAAGCTCTTCCAGTTGCCAGGCAGCGAGCTGGTCATTGTATTGCTGGGGCCTGAAACCGCTGAACGGCTGCAGCATATGGTCGATCAATTAAACAGCCGAAAAATTTACTGGAATAACACGGGGCTGGATATCGAGTTTGGCGCTTCCTGGGGAATGGTCGAAAACGGCGAGAACTTGCACCATACGCTGGGCCAACTGAGCTGGCTGGCCGAGCAGTCATGCGGAGCGCATAACGTACTCGCGCTCACCAATAGCCTGGAGGCCGCGTCGGGGCAAACCACAGAACGGGTGCTGATGTTAGCGCGTATCAAACATGCCCTGGATGCCGGTCAGTTTCATTTATATGCCCAACCAATCCAGAAAGCGGACGGCAGCGGTTATTACGAAATACTGGCGCGCATGGAAAGCGAGGGTGAGATTATCACGCCTGACCGCTTCATCCCGCTGATTGCCCAGTTTAACCTGAGCCACCGCTTTGATATGTGCGTGCTGGAAAAACTGCTGTTGTGGTTGCGCGATCATCCTGCGTCGCAGGGTGGCACTCGCTTTTCTGTCAATCTGATGCCTCTGACGCTGATGCAAAAAGAGGTGGCTACCGAGATTAGCGCGTTGTTCGAACACTATGGTATCGCGCCGCAGGACGTTGTCCTTGAGATCACGGAAGAGCAGGCCTTCTCGAACTCTGGCAGCAGTATCAAAAACCTTCAGCAGCTGCGGGATCGTGGGTTCCGTATCGCGATTGATGATTTTGGTACCGGCTATGCCAACTACGAACGACTCAGACGCCTTCAGGCGGATATCATTAAAATAGATGGCTGCTTTGTTAAAGATATCTGTACCGACGACATGGACGCGATGATTGTGCAGTCGATTTGTAATCTGGCAAAAACCAAATCACTGTGTGTGGTGGCTGAATATGTGGAGACACCGGCGCAACGTGACATGCTGCTGCGCTTTGGTGTGGATTACCTGCAGGGATACCTGATAGGCAAACCGACGCCGCTTGACGCACTGCAGGCATAAAAAAAACCGGGAGCAAGGCTCCCGGTTCTCATATAACGTGACGGGTTACAGTACCAGTGCTGCGATAGACGCTGACAGTACGCTCACCAGCGTTGAGCCGTAAACCAGTTTCAGACCGAAGCGAGAAACAACGTTACCCTGTTCTTCGTTCAGACCTTTAATCGCACCGGCGATGATACCGATGGACGAGAAGTTCGCGAAGGAAACCAGGAACACGGACAGGATGCCTTCCGCACGTGGAGAGAGCGTGCTGGCGATTTTCTGCAGATCCATCATTGCAACGAATTCGTTAGAAACCAGTTTGGTCGCCATGATACTACCAACCTGCAGCGCTTCGTGAGCAGGGACACCCATCACCCAGGCAACAGGATAGAAGATGTAGCCCAGGATGCCCTGGAAGGAGATGCCCAGAACCGCGGCGAACAGGGCGTTCAGGGCAGAGATCAGGGCGATGAAGCCGATCAGCATCGCGGCAACGATAATCGCCACTTTAAAGCCCGCCAGAATATATTCACCCAGCATTTCGAAGAAGCTCTGACCTTCGTGCAGATTTGCCATCTGCAGGTTCTCTTCGCCTTCCTCAACACGGTATGGGTTGATCAGTGACAGCACGATAAAGGTACTGAACATATTCAGCACCAGAGCAGCAACCACATATTTTGGTTCCAGCATGGTCATATACGCGCCCACGATAGACATGGAAACGGTGGACATTGCTGTTGCGGCCATGGTGTACATACGGTTACGGGACATCTTGCCGAGAATATCTTTATACGCGATAAAGTTCTCTGACTGGCCCAGAATCAGGGAGCTGACGGCGTTGAATGATTCCAGCTTACCCATACCGTTAACTTTGGACAGTACGGTACCAATGGCACGGATCACAATCGGCAGAACACGGATGTGTTGCAGAATACCAATCAGCGCAGAGATGAAGACGATTGGGCAAAGTACTTTCAGGAAGAAGAATGCCAGCCCTTCGTCGTTCATTTTACCGAAGACAAAGTTCGTCCCTTCGTTGGCGAATCCGAGCAGTTTTTCGAACATTTCGGAGAAGCCTTTTACGAAGCCAAGCCCCACGTTGGAGTTCAGGAAGAACCACGCGAGCAAAACTTCAATAACGAGAAGCTGAACAACAAAGCGAATGCGGATTTTTTTACGGTCATGGCTGACCAGCAACGCAAGCGCAGTAACGACAACGAGTGCCAGGACAAAGTGAAGGACGCGGTCCATATTTGCTCCAAATATGAGGCAGGTTTAATTTTCGTGCACATTCTATGTAACAACCGAAAAGAAAACGAGATCAAGGACACACTATAGTTACATCCTGTGACGAGTCTCAAAAATAGTGATCCACAATACATTTTTGTTATGTTAGGTAAATGAGTGAAAAGTTAAGTTTGTGTGCTAGTCTTCACAAAAGAGCGCGCGATTTCGGTTTCTGTTAGAGCGCCCCCGCTTACCCGCCTGTCTATCGTTCAAAGCTATCAGAGAAATCACTGCAACCGTTACAAATGATCTTGATAATCATTCTCATTTTGATAGCGTTAAACATAGCAAAGGCTATATTTCAGAGGCAGAAATGACAAACAGTCGCGTAGAGGGTAGCAGTGGCAGAGCAGCGCGCAAGTTGCGGTTCGCATTAATGGGACCTGCGTTCATCGCTGCCATTGGCTATATCGATCCAGGCAATTTTGCGACCAATATTCAGGCCGGGGCCAGCTTTGGCTATAAGCTTCTGTGGGTGGTTGTCTGGGCTAACCTGATGGCTATGCTGATTCAGATGCTTTCCGCGAAACTGGGTATTGCCACCGGTAAAAACCTGGCGGAACAGATCCGCGATCATTACCCGCGCCCGGCGGTATGGTTGTACTGGATCCAGGCGGAAATCATTGCGATGGCAACCGATCTTGCCGAATTCATTGGTGCGGCAATTGGTTTCAAGCTGATCCTCGGCGTATCACTGCTGCAGGGGGCGGTGCTTACCGGCATTGCCACCTTCCTTATTCTGATGCTGCAGCGTCGGGGGCAAAAACCGCTGGAAAAAGTCATCGGCGGCCTGTTGCTGTTTGTCGCTGCGGCCTATATTGTCGAACTGATTTTCTCGCAGCCTAACCTGGCGCAGCTCGGTAAAGGGATGGTAATCCCAAGCCTGCCTACCTCTGAAGCGGTGTTCCTCGCCGCCGGGGTGCTGGGGGCGACCATCATGCCACATGTGATTTACCTTCACTCCTCGTTAACCCAGCACCTGCACGGGGGGACGCGCAAAGAACGCTATTCGGCAACCAAATGGGATGTGGCTATCGCCATGACGATTGCCGGTTTTGTGAATCTGGCGATGATGGCAACCGCTGCCGCAGCGTTCCACTTTAACGGTCACACCGGCATTGCCGATCTCGATCAGGCCTATCTGACGCTGGAGCCGTTACTGAGCCATGCGGCTGCGACCATATTTGGCTTAAGCCTGGTGGCGGCAGGTCTCTCCTCTACGGTGGTGGGAACACTGGCCGGGCAGGTGGTCATGCAGGGGTTCGTCCGCTTCCATATACCGCTGTGGGTACGTCGCACCGTCACAATGTTGCCGTCATTTGTGGTGATCCTGATGGGGCTGGACCCAACACGCATTCTGGTCATGAGCCAGGTGCTGCTGAGCTTCGGGATCGCACTTGCGCTGGTGCCGCTGCTGATCTTTACCAGCAACAAACATCTGATGGGCGAACTGGTTAACACCACGCTGGTGAAACGGACCGGATGGGTCATCGTGGTTGTGGTAGTGGCGCTGAACCTGTGGTTACTGATAGGCACGGCATTGGGGTTATAAAAGAAAAAGGAGCCGGGAGGCTCCTTTTTTAGATTAGTGACGACCGTGGCCGTGACCATGTCCACCGCGACCTTTACCGCCGCGATCCCAGCCGCCACGGCGGTCATCACGGTCGTTCCAGCCTTCGCGATAACCACGCTCGTAGGCGTTGTTTTTGTACCAGCCGCGGTGCAAACCATTATCATGTTTCCACCAGCGGTCGCCGCGCCAATCATAGTGACGGTGCCAGTAGTCACGGTCGCGCCAGTAGCCACCGTCCCAGTATCTGCCGTAGTCGTCACGATCGCCAATTTGTAATTTTACTGATGGCAACAGGGTGATTTCGCCAGCAGTGGCGACCAGCGGGGCCGAAGCCAGTAATACCGCTGCAAGAATCAGTGACCTGAACATACTCTTCTCCTTCACGATCGGGGCCTTAGGGGGCCTGTTAACGCAATTTTACGAGTTGGGAAAGCCTCGTTTCATCGCCTCAACTCCGAATTCAGACGTGATAGCACTTTTTGCTAAAACAGGATTTATTTTGAGCTATTCAGGATCCCGTCAATGGTGGCAAGCTCTTCCGCCGTGAAATGGCGGTTCTCCAGCATGCCCACTGCATCGTCTATTTGCCCGGTTTTACTGGCGCCAATCAGTACGGAAGTTACCGCCTCGTGGCGCAAAATCCAGGCCAGCGCCATCTGAGACAGCTTCTGTCCCCGGCTTTCTGCCAGCGCGTTCAACTTTTTGACTTTTTCCAGTTTCTCCTGGGTTATCTGATCCGGGTTCAGGAACTTACTCCCGCTCGCGGCGCGGGAGTCCGCCGGAATGCCGTTCAGATAACGATCGGTCAGTTGACCACCCGCCAGCGGCGAGAATGGAATGCAGCCGACACCTTTTTCCTGCAAAACGTCCAGCAAGCCCGCTTCCGGCGCACGTTCAAACATTGAATATTTCGGCTGATGGATCAGACACGGCGTGCCGAGGTCATGGAGTATGTCGATAGCCTGCCGTGCAAGCTCGGCCGGGTAATTGGACAAACCGACATACAGGGCTTTTCCCTGACGCACCAGATGGTCAAGCGCTTTCATTGTCTCCTGCAGCGGCGTTTCCGGGTCAGGACGGTGGTGATAGAAGATATCAACATACTCCAGCCCCATACGTTTCAGACTTTGATTCAGGCTTGCGATGAGATATTTGCGCGATCCCCAGTCACCGTAAGGGCCGTCCCACATGGTATAGCCCGCTTTCGTCGAGATGATCAGCTCATCGCGCCACGGCAGAAAATCTTCCTGCAAAATGCGGCCGAAATTGCGTTCGGCAGAACCGGGAGGCGGACCATAGTTATTGGCAAGGTCGAAGTGTGTAATACCAAGATCAAACGCGCGCTGTAAAAGTTGACGGCTGTTTTCGATAAGCGTGGCGTCACCGAAGTTGTGCCAGAGCCCAAGAGAGACGGCGGGTAATTTAACGCCACTTTGCCCACAGCGACGATACAGCATTGTCTGATAACGGTTTTTATCTGGCTGATAGTGCATTCTCATGACCTCTGGCGCTAAAAAGTAAGAACAGTGTATGCGTTTACACTGATGCGAAAAACAGAGCATAGCGCAGCCTTTTTTGTAAAGCATTCTTTCCATACTCTTCTTTCTGCCATTTCTGGACAGCCATCACGCTTATTTAATACTCAAAGTGAGGTCAACGTCAGAAGGACACCTGTTATGCGAACCCCATACTGCGTCGCCGATTACCTGCTGGACCGTCTTACAGATTGTGGTGCCGATCATCTGTTTGGCGTGCCGGGCGACTATAACCTGCAGTTTCTCGATCATGTCATCGACAGCCCGGATATCTGTTGGGTGGGCTGTGCCAATGAGCTAAACGCATCTTATGCCGCTGACGGATATGCCCGATGTAAGGGCTTTGCCGCGCTGCTGACAACATTTGGCGTAGGGGAATTAAGTGCCATGAACGGCATGGCCGGCAGCTTTGCCGAGCATGTTCCGGTGTTACACATTGTGGGGGCACCGGGCATGGCCTCACAGCAAAAAGGTGAGCTGCTGCACCACACGCTGGGTGATGGTGAGTTCCGCCACTTCTATCATATGAGTGAACCGATCACGGTCGCGCAGGCGATCCTGACCGAACAAAACGCCTGCTACGAAATCGACAGAGTATTAACAACCATGCTGCGGGAGCGACGTCCAGGCTACCTGATGCTGCCTGCTGATGTGGCTAAAAAATCAGCCACGCCGCCTGTAAACGCTCTCACGTTTAAGACCGCGCATGCCGATAACGCCTGCCTGAAAGCGTTCCGAGACGCCGCCGAGAGCAGGCTGAAAACAAGCAAGCGTACCGCGCTGTTGGCCGATTTCCTGGTCCTGCGCCACGGCATGAAACATGCCCTGCAGAAGTGGGTGAAAGAGGTGCCCATTGCCCACGCCACCATGCTGATGGGCAAGGGCATTTTTGACGAACGCCAGCCCGGTTTTTATGGCACGTACAGTGGTTCGGCAAGCGTCGGGGCGGTAAAAGAGGCCATCGAAGGGGCGGATACGGTACTGTGCATTGGCACGCGTTTTACCGATACCCTGACGGCGGGGTTTACCCATCAGCTGACGCAGGCGCAAACGATAGAAGTGCAGCCCCATGCCGCACGGGTGGGGGATGTCTGGTTTACCGGTATCCCTATGTCTGACGCGATCGAGACGCTGGTGGCTCTCTGCAAACAGTATGTCCACGATACCCTGGCGCCAGTCTCTCACAGCGGTATCGCCTTCCCGCAATCCGAGGGCTCGCTCACTCAGGAGAATTTCTGGAGCACCCTGCAAACCTTTATTCGCCCGGGTGACATTATTCTTGCCGACCAGGGGACGTCAGCCTTTGGTGCGATCGATTTGCGTCTGCCGGCAGATGTGAATTTTATCGTCCAGCCGCTGTGGGGCTCCATTGGCTACACCCTGGCCGCGGCGTATGGTGCCCAAACCGCCTGTCCAGACCGGCGCGTCATTGTGCTCACGGGGGATGGCGCCGCGCAGTTGACCATTCAGGAACTGGGCTCGATGCTGCGTGATAAACAGCACCCCATTATCCTGGTGCTCAACAATGAAGGGTACACCGTAGAAAGGGCCATTCATGGACCGGAACAGCGCTATAACGACATTGCCTTATGGAACTGGACGCAAATTCCGCAGGCACTGAGCCTGGATCCTCAGGCACAGTGCTGGCGGGTCAGTGAAGCGGAACAGCTGGCGGAGGTGCTCGAAAAAGTGGCACACCGCGAGCGACTATCACTGATTGAAGTGATGCTACCCAAAGCGGATATCCCACCGCTGCTGGGGGCGATTACCAAAGCGCTGGAAGCGCGTAACAACGCCTGATCACTTGTCGTTACGCCAGGCCATCATCATCGGTTTGCCCGCCAGCAGGAGCCAGGCGGGCAACATCACGATGCAAAGTAACGGGATGAGAGTAGTATCCGGAACCACCACCGCGGCCATAAACAGGCTCAGCCAGGCATCACGTGTCACCACCAATACCAGCCCCAGAATAGAGCAAGAGACGGTAATCGCCGCCGGAACCGCATCCACATGTTCATGCAGCATCAGCCCCAACGCGACGCCAACAAAGACCGCCGGGAAGATCCGTCCGCCACGGAAGCCGCACGCTGCCGCCACCACCAGCGCAGCCAGCTTTATGAGCGCAAACAGCAAATAATCGGACACGCTAAACACCTGACTGAAGGCCAGCTGTTGCATCTCATCCAGACCTTTAAACAGCGTTACCTTACCGCCGATGGCCCCTAAAATGCCGAGGATCAATCCGCCGACCCCGAGGATAAGCACCGGATGTTTGAGCTTATGCACCAGCCGGTGCAGACGCGGCAGACACCATACGGCGATCATCCCCAGCGCAATGGCAATAGCGACTACAACCGCACCGCTGAAGATATCGGCTATCTGCATCTGGCCGTAGTGGGGAAGGGAGAGCGAGAAGTGTGGATTGAAAAACAGACTGGTGGTGAGCGCACCGGCCGCGGCGGCCATCAGTGGCGCAAAGAGTTTATCCCAGAGCGGCACGTCGTTATTGCTGGAAAGCGTCTGCGAGAAAATCAGCGCGGCCGCGACCGGCGTGCCGAAGAGCGCGCCAATGGTGCCGGCCGATGCCAGAATCGTCCAGTCCAGGGCCCCGACGCGGGGTAAAATGCGTGAGCCGAGATACACCGCCAGACCGATGTTGACCGCCATGATCGGGTGTTCCGGCCCCAGGCTAACGCCGCCCGCCAGACCGATAATCAACGCGATAATAAGTCCTGGCAGCGCTGCAGGAGCGACCGGGGCACCAATCAGCGGTTCCAGCGCCGGATCAGGCCCGGCGTGCCCTGGGCTAAAGCGGATCACCAGACCCACCGCAACCCCCGTCAGGGTCAGCATCATTATGATCCACGCCGGCGAATCAACGCTGATACCCACCTGAGCCGGAAGCGCCGTCCATAACATCGTTTGCAGCACCGAGGCGACTTTCATCACGACGATAAGCACCAGGCTTGAGACAATACCAATAATTAAGGCCGGGATTGCCAGCAACAGCATGGTTCTGGCTCGCGGGTGGAGCATGATAATTTCCTTGTACAAAAAGGTATTACGTTACTTTGCACAATCAGCATTGTGGCAATAGTGCAAAAGGTGCTGAAACGGTAAAGTTATTCTGTGACGAAGATCGATAATCCCGGGGCATTCACCTTCCGGTCGTTGTTGTTATCACGCCTTGAATTTACAGTGTTCCAAAGATTTATTCTGACTTTAGCGGAGCAGTAGAAGAATGACAAAGTATGCTTTGGTAGGAGATGTGGGCGGCACTAACGCGCGCCTGGCATTATGCGATGTAAGTAGCGGTGAAATTTCCCAGGCGAAAACCTATTCAGGGCTGGATTACCCCAGCCTTGAGGCCGTTGTACGCGTCTATCTGGAAGAGCACAAGGTCAGCGTTGACGATGGCTGTATCGCGATTGCCTGCCCGATTACCGGCGACTGGGTCGCGATGACCAACCATACCTGGGCATTTTCCATCGCCGAGATGAAAAAGAACCTCGGCTTTGCACATCTGGAAATCATCAACGACTTTACTGCGGTGTCGATGGCCATCCCGATGCTGAAGCCAGAGCACCTGACTCAGTTTGGCGGTACTGCACCGGTAGAAGGCAAGCCGATTGCCGTTTACGGTGCCGGTACAGGGCTGGGCGTTTCGCATCTGGTTCATGTTGATAAGCGCTGGGTGAGTCTGCCGGGTGAAGGTGGCCACGTGGACTTTGCACCGAACAGCGAAGAAGAGGGCATTATTCTGGAAGAGCTACGCGCTGAGATCGGCCACGTGTCGGCTGAGCGCGTGCTTTCCGGCCCGGGGCTGGTGAACCTGTATCGTGCGATTGTGAAGTCTGACGGCCGTCTGCCGGAAAATCTGCAGCCGAAAGACGTGACCGAGCGCGCACTGGCAGACAGCTGCATCGACTGCCGTCGCGCGCTGTCGCTGTTCTGCGTGATCATGGGGCGTTTTGGTGGCAACCTGGCGCTTACGCTCGGCACCTTCGGTGGCGTTTACATTGCCGGTGGCATTGTGCCGCGCTTCCTGGAGTTCTTCAAAGCGTCAGGCTTCCGCGGCGGGTTCGAAGACAAAGGACGTTTTAAAAGCTACGTGCAGGACATTCCTGTTTATCTGATTGTGCACGACAACCCGGGTTTACTTGGCTCGGGCGCCCACCTGCGTCAGGTGCTCGGTCAGATCCTCTAAAACCCAGCCCCTCTCTTGCGGGAGAGGGGATTTACAGGTGCATTAACTGGCGGAACTCTTTGACCTTGCTGCGGCTCACTGGCACCTGAAAATCAAGATCCTTGAGGCGCAAAATGTAGGTATTGTTAAACCACGGCTCGATCTCGCGGATCTTGTTTAAATTCACACAAAACGAGCGGTGACAGCGGAAGAAATGCGCTGTCGGCAGCTTGCTGCAAAACTCGGTAATGTTCATCGCCATCACGTACGATTCCCGCCGCGTATAAACAAAAGTCATCTTTTCATGGGCTTCGGCATAGTAGATATCGTTAACCGGCGTCACGATGATACGTTCATCTTTCACCAGGTTAATCGTGTCGTTCTCACGTACTGCGGGGCTTGCGGTGACAGGGGCGTTCTGCTGTTGCCACGCGGCCTCCAGCTTTTGCAGCATGGTGACGATGCGCGACTCCTGGTAAGGCTTAAGGATATAGTCAAACGCCTCCAGCTCGAAGGCTTCAACCGCATGCTCCTTCCAGGCGGTGACGAAGACAATAAACGGCTTATGGGCAAACTGATTGATGTTTTGCGCCAGTAATACGCCATCCAGCGACGGAATGTTGATATCAAGAAAAATGGCGTCAACGCGGTTATGCTGCAAAAACTTCAGCACGTCCAGACCATCGTCAAACGTGCCCACGATCTCCATCTGACTGTGCGTTTTGATGAGCCAGCTCAGCTCCTGTTGAGCCAGAAACTCATCTTCTACAATGATCACTTTCACGGGTTACTCCGGCCTAAGGCAACAGGGATGTAGACGCATGAACGGGAGAGCGTTCATTCGGGATATAAAAGGCGATCTCGGTGCCCGGTTCAAGGCGCTGAATATGCAGCCCGTCGCCGTACAGCAGTTTGACCCGGTGGTGGACATTCAGCAGCCCAATCTTATTCCCCGGCATCTCGTTGGCCTCAACGCGCTCAATGACTTTAGGATCAATTCCGTGGCCGGTATCACGCACGGCAATCCGCACGCGGTTGCCGCTTTCGGTCACGCTGATGGTCACCACCCCTTTCCCTTTACACGGCTGAATCCCATGGACGATAGCGTTCTCAACCAGCGGCTGGATCAGCAGGCTTGGGATCACACAGTTGACCTCTTCATCAATATCGTAAATGACGGTGAGTTTGTCACCAAAGCGCGCCTGCTCAATCGCAATGTAATCTTTGATCTGATAAAGCTCTTTTTTGATGTCGATCTGCTCGTCATCTTTTAGCTCAATGTTGTAGCGCAGATAGCGTGACAGATTGAAAATCAGCTGACGTGCGGTATCCGGATTAAGTCGAATGGACGAGGAGATCGCATTCAGCGCGTTAAACAGAAAATGAGGATTAATTTTACTTTGCAGCGCGCGTAGCTCTGCCTTATTTGCCATCTCGCGCAGCTGTTCCGCGCGGGAGACCTCCAGCTGGGTAGAGATAATCTGCGACAGCCCGATGGCCATCTCCTGCAGGGAGGAGGTGATCTGGTGCGCGTGGCAGTAGTAAATTTTCAGGGTTCCCGTCACCACGCCTTTCTCCCACAGCGGGATCACCAGCATGGAGTGAATTTCTGGGGTTCTGTGGGCTTCATCATTGTTTTTAATGATGATTTTACCGTAATTGATCGCCTGCCTGGTGGTGGGGCTGATGGTGTCATCGCTGTCCTGATAGTTATGCTCACCCACGCCAACATAGGCCAGGACGTGATCGATATTGGTAATGGCCACGGCATCGGCATGAATATCGCGACGGATGATATCGCAGACCTGACGTAAGGATTCAGCGTTAACATGGCGGAAGAGCGGCAGCGTTTTGTTGGCGATATCCAGCGCCAGCTTGGCCTGACGTGCGGCGCTGGCCTCTTTTTCCCCTTCAACGCTTTGCACCAGCAGCACAATAAAACCGATACAGACGCTGCCGAGGATCATCGGAATGCCGATTTTAGAGACAATATCCAGCCCCAGCGCGATGGTGGGAGCCCAGACGACCACCAGAACCATGGTCAGCGTTTCGCACAGCATGCCCGCGATGATCCCGGCGCGCCAGTGCTGCTTTTTCGGGATTTTGCGGTTAATCCAGCCGGAAAGGACGCCGGCGATGATGCTGGTGATAAAACACGGCACCGCCGTCACGCCGCCGATATCTATCAGGTAACGATGTGTCCCGGCAATGAGACCCGTAATAATGCCCACCCAGGGGCCAAACAAGATCCCGCCGGACATCACGGCGATAACACGCACGTTGACCAGCGACCCTTCTACCGGCACCCCGGACCAGGTGCTGAACAAGGCGAACAGTGAAAAGATAGCGGTAACGGCCAGCAGCTCTTTTGCCGAGTGGGCGGACTTGTGCAAAAGCTCGCGGAACAGGCGAATACGAATGAGGAAAAACAGGCAAATCAGCATTAATGCCGCACGGTCAAAAACCGCCAGCAGCATATCGAATATTTCGTGCACGAGTCGACCAGCGAAAAGAGGAAAGCCCAATGATAAAAAACCTGACGCCTGTTGACCAGCTATCCGTCGGGTTTATCAAATGAGGAAAAACCATAATCTTCAAAGGGGATTGAGAGTGGCTTCCTGAAGATGCCAGTTTTTTTACTCCTGGAGAGCGACAAGGTAACAGTTTTGATATCATCATGTTAAAGACTGGGTATTAAAATTGCACAATAAGCAGGAACGCTTCCGCTTTCGGTATCTGAAGGTTCCCGTTTTTAACGCGACATCTTTTTTTTGCTTAACCTCTCGACAGCATGTTTTTTTTCAGGTTATTTTCTAAACACGCCACATCGGTGGCAGCGTCGCTCGGACGGTCCGGGCGCTAACGTTAATCTGAGGAATCTATGGCTGAATTCAGTCCTGAACGCCGTTTTACGCGTATCGATCGTCTCCCCCCTTATGTTTTCAATATCACTGCTGAACTGAAGATGGCTGCGCGTCGTCGCGGCGAAGATATTATCGATTTCAGCATGGGTAACCCTGACGGCCCAACGCCTGCGCATATTGTTGAGAAGCTCTGCACGGTCGCCCAGCGCCCGGATACGCACGGTTACTCCACCTCTCGCGGCATTCCTCGATTACGTCGTGCGATCTCTCGCTGGTACCAGGATCGCTATCAGGTTGATATCGATCCGGAAAGTGAAGCCATTGTCACCATTGGCTCGAAAGAGGGGCTGGCGCACCTGATGCTGGCTACGCTGGATCATGGTGATACGGTGCTGGTGCCTAATCCAAGTTACCCCATCCATATTTACGGCGCGGTGATTGCCGGGGCGCAGGTTCGCTCTGTGCCGCTGGTGGAAGGGGTCGATTTCTTTAACGAGCTGGAACGTGCGATTCGTGAAAGCTATCCGAAACCGAAGATGATGATCCTCGGCTTCCCGTCTAACCCTACGGCGCAGTGTGTAGAACTCGACTTCTTTGAGAAAGTCGTCGCACTGGCGAAGCGTTACGATGTGCTGGTGGTACACGACTTAGCCTACGCCGATATTGTGTACGACGGCTGGAAAGCGCCTTCCATTATGCAGGTTCCGGGCGCACGTGATGTGGCGGTGGAGTTCTTTACCCTGTCGAAAAGCTACAACATGGCGGGGTGGCGTATTGGCTTTATGGTGGGTAACAAAACGCTGGTGAGTGCACTGGCGCGTATTAAGAGTTACCACGATTACGGCACCTTTACCCCACTGCAGGTGGCCGCTATCGCCGCGCTGGAAGGCGATCAGCAGTGTGTTCATGATATTGCCGCCCAGTATAAACGCCGTCGCGATGTGCTGGTGAAAGGGCTGCATGAGGCTGGCTGGATGGTGGAAATGCCGAAAGCGTCAATGTATGTCTGGGCAAAAATCCCTGAGCCTTACGCGGCGATGGGGTCACTGGAGTTTGCCAAAAAGCTGTTGCAGGACGCGAAAGTCTGCGTCTCGCCGGGCATTGGCTTTGGTGATTATGGCGACACCCATGTACGGTTCGCGCTGATTGAAAACAGCGACCGTATTCGCCAGGCGGTGAGGGGCATCAAGAGTATGTTCCGCGCCGACGGGCTTCTCGCATCAAAGAGTGCCGTTGAACAGCACGAATCTTAATGACATAAAAAGACAGGAGCCAACGGCTCCTGTTTTTTTGACTGCATGTTCTTCGCTAGATCATCAGGGCGAAGGTTCCGGCCCACACTAAAACAATCACCGAAATGCCCATAAAGAAATATTTCACGTTTCATCGCTCCGCGTATCTTCTGGTACGCACTTAAAAACAGAGTCCACCTGATTATAGAGAACTGACATTTGCCTGAGACGGAAATGAGAATTATCCCGTTACGATGCAAACTCCAGCTCAGAATTCTGTGCTTTCCTGTTGCCAGACGGCGCTAATGTACGCCTAAAAATGAGGGGTGACAAGGGGCATTTTTTTAAATACTTTCCGTAACTTACGGGTGTCGTGGAACGGCGACAGTTTGATTTCAGAGCGCAATAAATCCACGTTGAGCGACGACAAGAAAAGACAATTACTCAGGGTGATTACAGGTGATTGAAAAGGTTAGTTTCTTAGCGAAACTAACCTTTCTACACATTAGATATAGAGAGACGCTTCGCCATGCGGCCGCGTTTTGAAACGGCGATGCATCCACAGATACTGCTCCGGCGCGCGCATAATTTCGGTCTCGATAACTTTATTGATGAACGCTGCGGCTTCGCATTCATTTTCCGGATAGTTTGCCATCTCCGGTGAGATGTGCAGACGATAGCCAGATTTATCAACCTTTCTCACCATTGTCACGGTCAGCATTGCGGCGCCTGACAGACGCGAAATCACGAACGTGCCGTTGGTGGTGGCGACATTTTTAACCGCAAAGAAGGGCGCAAAACTGCTGCCTTTACGTCCGTAGTCCTGATCGGGTGCAAACCAGACGGCTTCGCCTTTCTTCAGGGCGCCGACCATACCGCGCAGATTGTTACGGCTGATCATCGCCTTATTGGAACGCATGCGACCACGGGTTTGTACCCACTCCATCAGCGGACTGTTGTGCGGGCGGTAGGTGGCCATCATCGGCTGACAAAGCCCCATTACTCGGCCGCCCAGCTCCAGCGACATAAAGTGGACACCAACTACCATCACGCCACGGTTTTGCATTTGCGCGCGTTTCAGGTTTTCGAGACCTTCAACGTCAAACCATTTGCGGACGCGCTCATCAGGCCAGAACCAGGCCATGCCGGTTTCAAGCAATGCCATGCCGATAGATTTAAAGTTCTCGGCAATCAGTGTTTCGCGCTGCTGCGCATTATACTGGGGAAAGCACAGTTCGAGATTTTTACGGGCAATAGATTCACGACGTTTGAGGAAGTGGCGGGATGCGCTGCCGAGCCTGGAGCCCAGTACGCGGATCACAGGATAAGGAAGTTGAACCAGAAGCCAGAGTACGCCAAGACCAAACCATGTAAACCAGTAACGCGGGTGTAAAAACGCACGTTTGAAGTGGGGTTGAGACAAAATAGTGAACCTATGTAAAGCCTTTGAAAGTAACGCATAAAGCGATACCACGTGCCAATTAGACCGTTGGACAAGGTCATGGTTGCAGGCTTTACCGATCTTTACGGCGTTGCCTGACCACTGCTGACGTTGGGTGGGCGGCGTAATGTAGCACCGTTATACGATATGTGCTATTACTCGTTTTTGATTAAAAAAGCGGCACCTGGAAAGGGTGTTGATTTTGTTGCTGTTGTTGATTATCACGCATGCCAGACGGTGAATCCGTGCGCTCATTCCCGTCGGACAAGCTAACGATCTCCCCTGGAGGGTGTAAATGGAAACCTATTTACAAACCGTAAGGGATGAGTGGATTCAGTTAATCAATGAAACGGATCCCCTCGTTCATCAACTTACTGCGCAACTGGCCAGCGATCATGCTTCTGGTCTGATTACGGAGTTTTATCGTGTGGTCCTGGCCGACCCTAATGCAGCGGAGTTTCTGACCACTGAGCAGGTTGAAAGGCAGCTGCAGGAAGCGCTGCGCCGTTGGCTTGTTGATGTTCTCTCCTGCCGGGTTGAACAGGTTGATGAACAGATGCGGGCTCAGCAGCGCGCCGCCGATGTTCACGCCCGAATAGGTATATCAGTCGACCTGGTTGAGATGGGTTTTCGGATCCTGAAAAAGCTGTTGTTACCCCTTATTAATGCCACACCACACCCTTCTGAGACCAAGTTAAGCATCTATCACTACGCCATTAACAGCATTGATCTGGCAATGGAGGTGATGTCGCGCGCGTATGTCTTCAGCGAGAACAATGCGGCAAAAGAGGACGAGAACTATCGAATCTTCTCGCTGATGGAAAATGCGGAAGTCGAGAAGGAACGGCAGACCGCCGCATTACTGACGTGGGAACTGTCGCTGCTTTATAAAGTGATGCTGGACTCCAGCATCGACAATAGCCGGCCGCTCGGGCAGTCCGACTTTGGGCTGTGGTTCAGTCATAAGGGACGTCACTACTTCAGTGGTATTGCCGAAGCAGGGCATATCTCTCGTCTTATCCAGGAGTTCGACGCGGCTTTTCATGACGTTCGTCAGACAGACGATGCCCTTCACGACAGACTGCGACAGGTGCAATTTTTGCGACTGACGCGAACGACCTTCTCGCAAATCGTGACCCTGCTGCATGAGCTGTTTGATGAGGTAGCCCGGCACGAGGTGGGCGTGGATGTGCTCACTCGTCTGCTTAACCGTCGCTTCCTGCCAACCATTTTTAAACGTGAAATTACCCAGGCAAGTCGTTCTGGTACGCCGCTGTCGGTGTTGCTTATTGATGTCGATAAGTTCAAGCAAATCAACGATACCTGGGGGCACAACACGGGAGATGAAATATTAAGAAAGGTTGCCGGGGCGTTTTATGACAACGTTCGCACCTGTGACTATGTCTTCCGCTATGGCGGAGATGAGTTTTTGATTGTGCTAACGGAAATCACCGAAGCCGATACCCTGCGCATTGCCGAGCGGGTCCGCCGACGCGTGGAAAAAATTAAGGTTCATTCCCCGACAGGCGAGCCGATACCGTTGTCGCTTTCGATTGGGGCGGCCATGTTTAATGGTCATCCTGACTACGAACGTCTGATTCAGGCTGCGGATGAGGCGTTGTATGGAGCAAAACGACGGGGGCGAAACTGCGTGGAGTTATGGAAAGCGCAGTGATGTTTACTATTAAAGTGTCCCCTGCAGGAATCGAACCTGCAACTAGCCCTTAGGAGGGGCTCGTTATATCCATTTAACTAAGGGGACGAGGCGGCACGAGTATACCGTTATTTACACTTTGCGTTAAGCGCATTGCCGCCCGACTGCTCAAAGAGTCACCATTCAGGCCGATTTATTTGCCGACTTTTCATCATTTTCCTGCGCTTTCAGCTCGGCTTTACGCTTATTAGACATGTCATTACGGATCTGGGCATGACTCAACAGCGCAAAAATAAAGGTTCCGCCGCAGATGTTGCCCGCAAGCGTAGGCAGTGCGAATGGCCAGAAGAAATCGCTCCAGTGAAGCGTGCCGTTAAACACCAGATAGAGGATTTCTACAGTACCTACCACGATATGGGTGGTGTCGGCCAGCGCAATCAGCCACGTCATTAATATGATTACCACAATTTTGGCGCTGCCTGCGGAAGGGAACATCCAGACCATTGTCGCGATAATCCAGCCAGAGATAATGGCGTTAGAGAACATCTCCACGGGCGTGTTTTTCATCACATCCATACCGATTTTCACAAACGCATCCCGGGTGGGGTCATCAAATATCGGCATATATTCAAACGCCCAGGCGGCGATACCCGTGCCGATGAGGTTGCCCAGCAGGACCACGCTCCACAGACGCATCAGTAAGCCAAAGTTACCCAGAGTCGGGTTTTGCATGACAGGCAGAACGGCGGTGACCGTGTTTTCAGTAAAAAGCTGCTGGCGGGCCATAATGACGATGATAAAGCCGAAGGTGTAGCCCAGATTCTCCAGCAAAAAGCCACCGGGTACACCTTCAAGCTGCACATGGAAAATGCCCTTCGCAAGTAGCGATGCCCCCATTGAGAGGCCGGCCGCGATAGCGGACCACAGCAGGGCCATGGCATCGCGCTCCATCTCCTTTTCCCCATCCTGACGGATATGTTCATGGATCGCCATCGCGCGGGAGGGAAGGCGATCTTCATCAATCTCTATCTTTTCACCGCGCTCTTTTTCCTCGCTCTCAATTTCAAGTTCTTCATTGCTCTCGCCAATTTTCTCTTCGCCCACGTCTTTCATAACCGCTCCAGTTGGGTGTTCTTTCTTTTAAGCGTAGCGGCTTTTAACAAAATGCCCGTGGGGATGCTCTTAAAGTGAGGGTAATGGCAACAAAGGTGAGACATCTCATTCAAAGCCATTATAAAATTGCCAGCGAAACGAATTCTAAAAGCCAGGCTATGCTGAGATCAGAGTGACGGTGGTTACTGCCCGTAATTGTGCTCATAGACATCGGTAAACGTGCTGATACAATCACTTGCACGTTTACAGACGGAGCATCAAATGCTCCGTTACGGATGGCAATCAACGATAGCCATACTGAACAGGGAGAATTTTATGAAACTTCGGCTGTCGGCGCTTGCGCTGGGCGCGACGATGCTTGTGGGCTGCGCCAGCTCCGGGGAGCAAACGGGACGCTCCGATCCTCTCGAAGGATTTAACCGCTCAATGTATAGCTTCAACTATAACGTGCTGGATCCCTATGTGGTTCGCCCGGTGGCGGTTGCATGGCGTGATTATGTTCCCCAGCCTGCGCGTAACGGGTTGAGCAATTTCACCAGTAACCTTGAAGAGCCAGCGGTGATGGTCAACTACTTCCTGCAAGGCGATCCGTATCAGGGGATGGTGCACTTTACTCGCTTCTTCCTGAACTCCCTGCTGGGGATGGGGGGCTTTATCGATGTCGCCGGCATGGCGAACCCGAAACTGCAGCGTGAACAGCCGCACCGCTTCGGGAGTACGCTGGGTCATTATGGCGTCGGTTACGGCCCGTACGTTCATCTGCCGTTCTATGGCAGCTTTACCGTGCGTGATGATGGCGGTGATATGGTGGATACGCTGTATCCGGTTCTTTCGTGGCTGACCTGGCCGCTGTCGATTGGTAAATGGACGGTAGAAGGGATTGAAACACGTGCGCAACTGCTCGATTCCGACGGTCTGCTGCGTCAGTCTTCCGATCCATACATCATGGTGCGTGAAGCTTACTTCCAGAATCATGACTTTATTGCCAATGGTGGCAAGCTGAAGCCGGAAGAGAATCCAAACGCGAAGGCAATCGAGAACGAATTAAAAGATATCGATTCGGAATAAATAAAAAAGGTGAGCGATGCTCACCTTTTTTGATCCCTGCGCGAATTAGAACGCGTAGTTGAAGTTCAGGCCATACAGCCAGGCTTTACCTTCGGAAGAGAACTCATACGGACCTTCCTTGAAGCTGACTTTTTGACCGTGCATATACGAAACACCTGCATCGACAGAGGCATCTTTGTTGAATGCGTAGGTCGCACCGGCGCTCAGCCAGAAGCGGTCCTGATCCGGAATGGAGATAGAACGTTTGTCAGCCGGAACCGGGCTATCATCGAAGGCAATACCGGTACGGAACGTCCAGTTGTCATCCATATAGTAGGTGGTACCCAGTGCGATGCGGTAGGCATCACGGAAGCTTTCATCTTTATAGAACAGCGTGTCGCCTTTGCTGTTGGTCGCTTTCAGCTCCTGGAACTGGCTCCAGCTGGTGTAGGTCAGGCTATAGTGAATCGCCCACTGTGGTGCCACGCGGTTATAACCGGACAATTCCCACATTTCCGGTAAGTGCAGACTCAGAGAACCGCCAGTGGTACGGCCATCGGTGCCCATTGGCAGACCGAAGGTGCCGAGGATCTGGTTATAAGCAGAAGGCAGGCTGCTCTTGTAGTCGCCGTCAAAGTCGATTTTCACTTCGGAACGGTAGGTGAAACCGTAACGGTTGTTTTTATCGAGTTCATAAAGGATACCGGCGTTCCAGCCAAAGCCCCACTCGTCACCCTTCAGATACGCGATCTGGGTGTCTGCCGGGATCCCTGCAACCTGTTGTGCCAGAGGCGGCGGCAGTGCGCCGGAGCCCGCAACGATTTTGCCGAGATCGCCCGCGTAACGTTCGATTTTCGCTTTAGCGTAAACGGCATCAAAGCCAACGCCGAAGCTCCAGTTACTGTTCAGACGGTAAGCACCGCTCAGGTTCAGGTTCAGAGTCTCAAGGTCGGTTTTACCGCCATAGGCTCCTGCTGCGTAGTCGTTATTAAACTCGGTCGCTAAACCATAGTTAGAGGTTACGGATGCACCCCAGCCAAACTGGTCGTTGATTGGCGCGACGAAGTGCAGGTTTGGCACCCATGCCGTTGGCGCGATGTTATCGGAATTCAGGCTGGCTCCGCTCGGGGAACGGCCCGTAATATCCACACCCGGATCAACAAAGATGGCGCCCGCTGAGAACGTTGGGCGATCAAACATCATGATCAGCGCAGGGTTACGACTGGCGTTTCCTGCATCATCAGCAATTGCACCTTCCCCGGAATACGCACGGCCAAGGCCAGAGGAAGAAAATTCGTTTAACTGGAAGCCCGCTGACCAGGCGGACGTAGAGACGATTGCCACTGCGACTGCCAGCGCAGTCTTGTTGAACAGGGTTTTCTGGCTCATGACCATAACCTCATTGAGTTATTTTTATTCAATAATTGTTACATACCGTAACAGGAGCGCGAAGTGTAGGGTCTGAGGTATGACTTACAAATCAGACCAGTGGCCAGAGTATAGGTCTGACCAGCTAGAATGTTGCAAGTTTGTTTATTAATATTTTCAAACATGTTTCTTGAAACGAGATCTGGTTGGCAAAAATGTGACCATCACGACTCACCCAAAAGGGCGAATTTTGTTTTAGATCATTTTTTAGTGTGATATTGGTCACTTATCCCGTTTTGCGCCATTAACGGCTGGAGAGCGTCTGCATCGGGGCGTAAAATATCAGCATCGTGTTTATCTCGCGTCCTGCGCGAATACAGAGGAAATTGAGATATGAGTAAATGCAGTGCTGATGAAACCCCGGTTTGCTGCTGTATGGATGTTGGTACCATCATGGACAACTCCGATTGCACCGCCTCTTACAGCCGCGTGTTCACCAACCGTGCCGAAGCGGAAGAGACCCTGGCGGCGCTGAGCAAGCGCGCGCGCGACGTAGAATCCGATCCGTGTGAAATCAAGTCCACCTTCACGGAAGTGGACGGCGGCGTGAAGCTGGATATCGACTTTGTCTTCGCCTGCGAAGCTGAAACGCTGATTTTCCAACTCGGTCTGCGTTAATCTCCGCGGCCTGATGCCCTCTCCTACGGGTGAGGGTGCAAACACTCAAAACGGTAACCTCTGGGTTACCGTTTTGTTTTTATCCCGGGGCATTTTCTTTTTTCTTCTCTGTGTTTTAGTTCGCATTTTTTCGTTTCCCCAATTGGCTGAATGTAAAAAAATGGTTAAGACTATTAATCAGGTCAGACCACTTTATGTTTGCAAAAAATTTTTACAGGGGAATGTTATGAGTCAGGCATTACCGCTTATCACCCGACAAGGTGACCGCATTGCCATTGTCAGTGGATTGCGTACGCCGTTTGCGCGTCAGGCGACAGCGTTTCACGGCATACCGGCCGTTGACCTGGGGAAAATGGTGGTGGGGGAGATGCTGGCTCGCAGCGAAATACCGCCTGACGTCATTGAGCAGCTGGTTTTTGGCCAGGTTGTTCAGATGCCAGAAGCTCCCAACATTGCACGAGAAATTGTCCTTGGCACCGGAATGAACGTGCATACGGATGCTTACAGCGTCAGCCGTGCGTGTGCAACCAGCTTTCAGGCGGTGGCAAACGTGGCCGAAAGCCTGATGGCGGGCACCATTCGCGCGGGGATCGCCGGCGGGGCAGACTCGTCCTCCGTGCTGCCGATAGGGGTCAGTAAAAAGCTGGCCCGCATTCTGGTGGATGCAAATAAAGCGCGCACCACCGGGCAAAAACTCACGCTCTTCTCGCGTTTACGCCTTCGTGACCTGATGCCTGTTCCACCTGCGGTGGCTGAATACTCCACCGGCCTGCGCATGGGCGACACCGCCGAGCAGATGGCCAAAACCTACGGCATTACCCGGGAGCAGCAAGATGCGCTGGCTCACCGTTCCCATCAGCTTGCGGCGAAAGCCTGGTCGGAAGGCAAGCTTAACGACGAGGTGATGACCGCGTATATCCCGCCTTACCGCGAACCGCTGGTGGAAGATAACAACATTCGTGGCACCTCGACGCTGGCGGACTATGCCAGACTGCGTCCTGCATTCGACCGCAAACACGGCACCGTTACGGCCGCCAACAGTACTCCGCTGACGGATGGTGCTGCCGCGGTTATCCTGATGACCGAATCGCGAGCCAAAGAGCTGGGTCTTACCCCGCTCGGTTATCTGCGCAGCTACGCGTTCACGGCGATCGACGTCTGGCAGGACATGCTGTTAGGCCCGGCCTGGTCCACGCCGTTGGCGCTGGATCGCGCAGGGTTGACCCTCGCTGATTTAACGCTGATTGATATGCACGAGGCCTTTGCCGCACAAACCCTGGCCAACGTCCAGCTACTGGCCAGCGAACGTTTTGCTCGCGATGTGCTTGGCCGCGCCCATGCCACCGGAGAAGTGGATCAAAGCAAATTTAACGTACTGGGCGGCTCTATCGCCTACGGTCATCCGTTTGCGGCGACGGGTGCGAGGATGATCACCCAAACATTACATGAGTTACGTCGCCGTGGCGGCGGTTTTGGCCTCGTCACCGCCTGCGCGGCGGGCGGTCTTGGGGCAGCAATGGTTCTGGAGGCTGAATAATGGCAATGGCATCTGCATTTAATCTGACGGTTCGCCTCGATAACGTGGCTGTGATTACCATTGATGTCCCCGACGAAAAGATGAATACCCTGAAGGCGGAATTTGGCGTTCAGGTGCGCGAGATGTTAAAGCAGATCCGCGAGAACAAAGCGATTCGCGGCCTGGTGTTTATCTCGGCAAAGCCAGACAACTTTATTGCCGGGGCCGATATCAACATGATCGCCCGGGCGCAAAGCGCGCAGGAGGCGGAAGATCTGGCGCGCCAGGGGCAGCAGGTGATGGCGGAGATCCATTCGCTGCCGATCCCGGCGATCGCCGCGATCCACGGTGCATGCCTGGGCGGTGGGCTGGAGCTGGCGCTGGCCTGTCACAGTCGTATTTGTACTGACGACGCGAAAACCGTTCTTGGGTTGCCGGAAGTACAGCTTGGGCTGCTTCCCGGCTCCGGTGGAACGCAGCGTCTGCCGCGGCTGGTTGGCGTTAGTACAGCGCTGGAGATGATCTTAACCGGCAAACAGCTGCGCGCCCGTCAGGCGCTGAAAGCGGGGCTGGTTGATGACGTCGTTCCGCATTCTATTTTGCTGGAAGCCGCCGTAAAGCTGGCGCTGAAGGGACGTCAGGCAAGACGTGTTCTGCCGGTGCGTGAGCGCGTCCTGGCCGGGCCGCTGGGGCGGGCGCTGCTGTTTAGCATGGTGGGCAAGAAAACCGAACAAAAGACCAAAGGCAACTATCCGGCGGCGAAGCGCATTCTTGAGGTGATTGAAACCGGGTTGTCGCAGGGCAGCAGCAGCGGTTATGCCGCGGAGGCAAAAGCCTTTGGTGAACTGGCGATGACGCCGCAATCGCAGGCGTTGCGCAGCATCTTCTTTGCCAGCACTGACGTTAAAAAAGATCCGGGTAGTGACGCTGAACCTGCGCCGCTCAATGCCGTTGGCGTTCTCGGGGGCGGACTGATGGGCGGCGGCATTGCGTTTGTTACAGCCAGCAAAGCCAAATTGCCCGTACGTATCAAAGACATCAACCCGAAAGGGATTAACCACGCACTGCAGTACAGCTGGCAGAACCTTGATCGGAAGGTTAAACGCCGCCATATCAAGGCAAGCGAGCGGGATAAAACCGTGGCCATGATCAGCGGCACTACGGACTACCGTGGTTTTGCCCATCGCGATCTGGTCATTGAAGCGGTGTTTGAAGACCTGGCGCTTAAGCAGCAGATGGTTGCGGACGTTGAGCAACATTGTGCGCCGCACACGATTTTCGCCTCGAACACCTCTTCATTACCGATCGGTGATATCGCAGCGAAAGCCGCGCGTCCTGAGCAGGTGATTGGCCTGCACTTTTTTAGTCCGGTTGAAAAAATGCCGCTGGTTGAAGTTATTCCACACGCGTCAACCAGCCCGCAGACTGTCTCTACGGTAGTGAAACTGGCGAAAAAGCAGGGCAAAACCCCGATCGTCGTGGCAGATAAAGCGGGTTTCTACGTCAACCGCATTCTGGCGCCGTATATCAACGAAGCGATGCGCCTGCTGGTGGAAGGGGAGAAGATCGAACATGTCGACGAGGCGCTGGTCAAGTTTGGTTTCCCCGTTGGCCCAATCCAACTTTTGGATGAGGTAGGAATAGACACCGGCACTAAAATTATACCTGTGCTGGAGGCCGCATATGGCGAGCGTTTTAGCCCGCCTGCAAACATTGTTTCTGCAATTTTGAAGGACGATCGCAAAGGCAGAAAAAATGAACGCGGTTTCTATCTTTACGGTGCAAAAGGGCGTAAAAGCAAGAAACAGGTCGACCCTTCGGTCTATGGGCTTATCCCAACAACCGGACAGGCGAAACTGTCTGCCGTTCAGTGTGCTGAACGCTGTGTGATGATGATGCTTAATGAAGCCGCACGCTGTTTTGGCGAGCAGGTGATTAAAAGCGCACGCGATGGCGATATTGGCGCCGTATTTGGTATTGGTTTCCCGCCGTTCCTTGGCGGCCCGTTCCGTTACATGGACACCCTCGGAGCGGGTGAAGTGGTTGCGATTCTGCAACGTCTTGCCACGCAGTATGGTCCCCGGTTTACACCCTGTGACGAATTATTGCAGATGGCGGAACGGGGCCAGACATTTTGGCCAGCAAGGGAAACTGTCCTCGTAAGTTGAGGTCAAAGAAGGGTAAATCCGGCGGTGAATGAATCTGATTTGGCGATTTTGTAAACAGAGATTGACTATACTTACGCCATTGAGGTAAAAAACAGCGTTTCATTCACCGAATGGATCAGGCACAATGCCCGGCCATCGGGTTTTCTACCTCAAGCATTAATCGCGGGTAGTTAACGCCGGTGATTCTGGTTAACAAAAGCGGTGCAATATGCAAGTTTTTATCATGCGTCACGGCGACGCGGCACTCGATGCCGCCAGTGACTCAGTACGTCCTTTAACCGTCTGCGGCTGCGACGAATCTCGTCAGATGGCGAACTGGCTTAAAGGTCAAAAAGTGGACATTGAACGCGTTCTGGTGAGTCCGTTCCTGCGTGCTGAACAGACGCTGGATGTGGTAGGGGAGTGTATGAACCTGCCGACCAGCGTGGATGTTCTCCCTGAACTCACGCCGTGTGGTGATGTCGGCCTTGTCAGTGCCTACCTGCAGGCGCTGTGCAATGAAGGTGTCGCTTCTGCACTGGTCATTTCCCACCTGCCACTGGTTGGCTATCTGGTATCTGAACTGTGCCCGGGCGAGACGCCACCGATGTTTACAACCTCCGCCATTGCCAACGTCACCCTCGACGAAACCGGCAAAGGGGTCTTCAACTGGCAAATGAGTCCATGCAATCTCCGGATGGCGAAAGCAATCTGAGGTGACGTGCGATAAGGCGGGAGCAACTATGCCTCCCGCCATGTTTTCAGGGCAGTTCTGGCGGTTGCCACTCCTCAACCTCAATCAACACCAGCAAGGCGGCATCTCCGCCGTACTCTTTAGGTGCCTGATGAAACGCCATCACGTGTGGATGCTGAGCCAGCCACAGCGGCGTTTGTTGCTTAAGAACATGTTTACCGTGGCCGTGCATCACGCAGGCACAAAACACATGTTCGCGGCGACAGGCGGCAATCAACGCCCCCAGCTCCTGTTTCGCCTGCATCTGCGTCAAACCATGCAAATCGAGAAACAGCTCGGGTGAATAATCTCCCCGGCGTAATTTTTTCAGCTCAAAGTGGCTGACATCTTCGCGAACGTACTTGACCGCACCCTGCGTGTTAAGCAGCGGCTGAAACTCATCGGAAAAATAGTGGCTATTATCCGCCTGCTCCTGCAATAGCCTTTTGACCGGCACTTCGCTGACTTTTTTGCGCATCGGCCGGTGGACAATCGTGTCCTGCTTGATTTGACGCGTACCAGTCATGAGCTGACGGAAGAGCGCCTGATCCTCCTCGCTGAGCGATGTTTTCTTTTTCATTCGTCGTTCTCATCTCGTATTTCCGATAGTGTACCCGACTAAACGCATTTTTTAACCTCAAGCGGTATGCGTCATTGCTGATTTATCGCCGTCTTCATGGCAAACTAGCCGCCGAAAATTATGCGAGCATGCCCTGGAGGAAAGAGTGGATAAAATTTTTGTCGATGAAGCAGTAAACGAGCTGCATACCATACAGGACATGTTGCGCTGGTCGGTTAGCCGCTTCAGCGCCGCCAATATCTGGTATGGACACGGTACGGATAACCCGTGGGATGAAGCTGTTCAACTGGTGCTGCCTTCTCTCTACCTGCCGCTCGATATTCCGGAAGACATGCGCACCGCGCGTCTGACCTCCAGCGAAAAGCACCGCATCGTTGAGCGTGTGATCCGCCGCGTGAACGAGCGTATTCCGGTAGCCTATCTGACCAACAAAGCCTGGTTCTGCGGTCACGAATTCTATGTTGATGAACGCGTGCTGGTGCCGCGCTCGCCAATTGGTGAGCTGATCAACAACCACTTCGAAGGGCTGATTAACCGTCAACCGCAGCACATTCTGGATATGTGTACCGGCAGCGGCTGCATTGCCATTGCCTGCGCTTATGCCTTCCCGGAAGCGGAAGTGGACGCGGTGGACATCTCCACCGACGCGCTGGCGGTAACCGAGCACAACATTGAAGAACACGGGCTGATCCACCATGTTACGCCTATCCGCTCCGATCTGTTCCGTGACCTGCCGACGCTGCAGTACGATCTTATCGTAACCAACCCGCCGTACGTGGATGCGGAAGATATGTCCGATCTGCCAAACGAATACCGTCACGAGCCAGAATTGGGCCTGGCATCGGGTTCTGACGGCCTGAAGCTGACCCGTCGCATTCTGGCCTGCGCACCGGATTATCTGACCGACGACGGCGTTCTGATTTGTGAAGTGGGCAACAGCATGGTACATCTGATAGAGCAGTACCCGGATGTGCCGTTCACCTGGCTTGAGTTCGACAACGGCGGTGACGGCGTCTTTATGCTGACCAAAGCGCAGCTGCTCGACGCGCGCGAACATTTCAGCATCTACAAAGATTAATCCAGCGGGCTTCGGCCCGTTTCACAACGCTCACACACAAATAACGACATCGGAGCCGTGATGGCAGGAAACAGTATTGGACAAATATTCCGCGTGACCACCTTTGGTGAGTCGCACGGGCTGGCACTGGGCTGTATCGTTGACGGCGTACCGCCAGGCATCGAACTCACCGAAGCCGATTTACAGCACGACCTTGATCGTCGTCGTCCGGGCACCTCTCGCTACACCACGCAGCGTCGCGAGCCGGACCAGGTCAAAATTCTCTCAGGCGTATTTGAAGGCCGCACCACCGGGACCAGTATTGGTCTGCTGATTGAAAACACCGACCAACGTTCTCAGGACTACGGTGCCATCAAAGATGTGTTCCGTCCGGGCCACGCTGACTACACCTACGAACAAAAGTACGGTTTTCGCGACTATCGCGGCGGTGGACGCTCCTCCGCGCGTGAAACTGCGATGCGCGTCGCCGCAGGGGCGATTGCCAAGAAATACCTGCAGCAGAAATTTGGCATCGTGATCCGCGGGTGCCTGACCCAGATGGGTGACATTCCGCTGGCCATTAAAGACTGGGAGCAGGTTGAACAAAACCCGTTCTTCTGTGCTGATGTTGAGAAGCTGGAGGCGCTGGACGAGCTGATGCGTGGCCTGAAAAAAGAGGGCGACTCTATCGGTGCAAAAGTGACCGTGGTGGCTGACGGCGTACCGCCAGGCTGGGGTGAGCCTGTATTTGACCGTCTGGACGCGGACATTGCCCACGCGCTGATGAGCATCAATGCGGTGAAGGGCGTCGAAATTGGCGACGGTTTTGACGTGGTTCAGCTTCGCGGCAGCCAGAACCGTGACGAAATTACAAAAGAGGGCTTCCAGAGCAACCATGCGGGTGGCATTCTCGGCGGCATCAGCAGCGGGCAGCAGATTATTGCCAATATCGCGCTGAAGCCAACGTCCAGCATTACCGTGCCGGGCCACACGATTAACCGCTCTGGTGAAGAAGTTGAGATGATCACCAAAGGACGTCACGATCCGTGCGTCGGGATCCGCGCGGTGCCAATCGCAGAAGCCATGCTGGCAATCGTGTTGATGGATCACTTCCTGCGCCAGCGTGCGCAGAATGCGGATGTGACGACCACCATTCCACGCTGGTAACTATGAAAAAAACCGCAATTGCTCTGCTGGCGCTACTTGCCAGTGGGGCCAGTCTGGCCGCCACGCCATGGCAAAAAATCACTCACCCGGTGGCGGGAAGCGCGCAGTCGATTGGTGCGTTCTCCAATGGCTGTATCGTTGGTGCGCAGGAACTTCCTCTGCAGTCGGATACTTATCAGGTGATGCGTACCGACCAGCGTCGTTACTTCGGCCACCCGGATCTGGTGCTGTTTATCCAGCGTCTGGGTAACCAGGTGCATAACCTGGGGCTGGGTACGATGCTGATTGGCGATATGGGTATGCCTGCTGGCGGTCGTTTCAACGGTGGGCACGCCAGTCACCAGACCGGGCTGGATGTGGATATATTCCTGCAGTTGCCTAAAACGCGCTGGACCTCGGCACAACTGCTGAAGCCGCAGGCGCTGGATCTGGTGGCGCGCGACGGCAAAAGCGTTGTGCCGTCGCTGTGGACCCCGGATGTTTTCAGCCTGATTAAGCTGGCAGCGAAGGACAACGAGGTCACGCGGATCTTCGTTAACCCGGCCATCAAGCAGCAGCTCTGCCTGGATGAGGGAACCGATCGCGACTGGCTGCGCAAAGTGCGTCCGTGGTTCCAGCATCGTGCGCATATGCACGTACGTCTGCGCTGCCCGGCAAACAGTCTGGAATGTGAAGATCAGCCGCTACCACCGCCAGGCGATGGCTGCGGTGCGGAACTGCAAAGCTGGTTTGAACCGGCAAAACCTGGAACCTCTAAGCCTGAGAAGAAGACACCGCCTCCGTTGCCGCCTTCCTGCCAGGCGCTACTGGATGAGCATGTACTTTAATGGATAATTTCGTCGACCTGTTTATGGTGTCACCGCTGCTGCTGGTGGTGCTGTTCTTTGTGGCAATGCTGGCCGGTTTTATCGATGCCCTCGCGGGCGGTGGCGGATTGCTTACCGTTCCGGCGCTGCTGGCGGCGGGCATGAGCCCGGCTCAGGCGCTTGCCACCAACAAGCTTCAGGCCTGCGGCGGGTCCCTTTCCGCGTCGCTCTATTTTATTCGCCGTAAGGTGGTTAATCTTGCCGACCAGAAGCTCAATATTCTGATGACCTTCATCGGCTCAACCTCCGGTGCGCTGTTGGTTCAGCACGTACAGTCTGACATTCTGCGTCAGATCCTGCCGGTGCTGGTCATCTGTATTGGCCTCTACTTTCTGCTGATGCCAAAGCTTGGTGAAGAGGACAGGCAGCGTCGGCTGCATGGTCTGCCGTTCGCGCTTATCGCAGGCGGCTGCGTCGGGTTTTACGATGGCTTCTTTGGCCCAGGCGCCGGGTCGTTCTATGCCCTGGCGTTTGTCACGCTGGCCGGATTTAACCTCGCCAAATCTACCGCCCACGCTAAAGTGCTGAATGCCACCTCGAACGTCGGCGGTCTGCTGCTGTTTATCATCGGCGGCAAGGTTATCTGGGCAACCGGGTTTGTGATGATGGCGGGGCAGTTTTTAGGCGCGCGCGCGGGCTCGCGTCTGGTATTAAGCAAAGGACAGAAGCTGATTCGCCCGATGATCGTCATCGTCTCGGCGGTGATGAGCGCCAAGCTTCTTTATGACAGCCATGGACAGGAGCTCCTCACCTGGCTGGGGATGAATGCATGAACAGTACGCATAACTATGAACAGCTGATTGAGATTTTTGACGGCTGTTTTGCTGATGATTTTAATACCCGTCTGATTAAAGGCGACGACGAACCGATCTATCTTCCTGCTGATGCAGAGGTGCCCTATAACCGCATCGTGTTTGCGCATGGTTTTTACGCCAGTGGCCTGCATGAGATTTCACACTGGTGCATTGCGGGAAAAGCGCGTCGCGAGCTGGTGGACTTTGGTTACTGGTACTGTCCGGACGGACGTGACGCGGCCACGCAGGGTCAGTTTGAAGATGTGGAAGTCAAACCGCAGGCGCTGGAGTGGCTGTTCTGCGTGGCGGCGGGTTTCCCGTTCAACGTCAGCTGTGACAATCTCGAAGGGGATTTCGAGCCAGACCGTATTCTCTTCCAGCGCCGCGTGCATGCGCAGGTGATGGAGTATCTTGAGAAAGGCATCCCGGAACGCCCGGCACGCCTGATCAAGGCTTTACAGAATTATTACCATACGCCGGAGATCACGGCGGAATGCTTCCCGTGGCCGGAAGATCTTTAACAGAGGAAAGAAGATGATCGCAGAATTTGAATCACGCATTCTGGCGTTAATTGATGACATGGTGGAACACGCCAGTGATGATGAGCTGTTCGCCAGCGGTTATCTGCGTGGTCACCTGACGCTGGCCGTTGCCGAGCTGGAAGCCGGGGACGATCACTCTGCCGAGGCCATTCATGATGAAGTGAGCCGCAGCCTGGAAAAAGCCATCCAGGCGGGCGAGCTTTCTCCCCGCGACCAGTCTCTGGTGCTGGGTATGTGGGACAACCTGTTCCAGCAGGCGAAAGCGAAGTAAGCGTTTCACCTCCCTCTCCCGGTGGGAGAGGGCACCCTATTTAACCTGCTTCCCCTTCAGCAATTTCCGCACCCACAAACGATTCGGATTCAGCCCTGCGAGCGTGGTGCTGTCCAGCGGAATGGGCTCATCGCTCATTTGCGCGGCTAACGCTTCCGCCAGCAGCGGTGCAGAACATAACCCGCGCGAGCCCAGCCCGCCCAGCATAAACAGCTCCGGATGAACCGGTGAGACCACAGCCGTCTCCTTGTGTTCAGCCAGATCCTGATACGCCTCAAGCGTTGCTTCATAGTCCGGTACATTTCCCGCCATGGGCAGATGATCGCGGGTGGCGCAGCGTACGCCGCAGCGCGCTTCGCCCCCGCTGACGTCAACCTCTCTCGCCCACGCCGCGTCCGGGAAGCAGTCAATCAGGCGCTGGCGGTTCTGCTGCTGATCTTCCTCGCGGTAATGCGTGTCTGTTTCACCGCGATGGTAACTGGCACCAATGCAATGATGAGCATTAGACGGATTTTGCGGCGTCAGGTAGCCGTCATAGCACAGCACCTGGCGCAGTTGGCTCAGTGCAGGTGCGGTCGGAATATGGCTCACCTGGCCGCCAACCGGATAAACGGGCAATGTCTCTGTCTGGACAAACTGATTGATGTGATGTCCGTTTGCCAGCACAACGCTGGCATGCGTGGCCTCTTTGCCATCGGCAAAGCGCAGGGTCCAGTGGGTTGTCCGGCTAAACGATGCAACCTTATGAGCATAATGCACCGTCAGCCCGCGTGACTGTGCCAGGGTAATCGCCGCAGTGGTCAGTTCGGCAGGGCACAGCCAGCCGCCGAGCGGATACTGAATACCGCCGCAGCCCGTCTCAACGCCGGTGGTGTCTGTCACCGTTTTCGCACTTACCGCGCGGGCAATCTCTTCCGGCAGGCCCAGCGACAGCATCTGCGCGATTTTTTGCTGGCTCTTTTCATCCCAGCCGAGCTGCGTCACGCCGCACCAGTCATGGTCGAATGCCACCGGAAGAGTGTCGTATACGCGACGGGCAAAGGTAAAGGCCGCGGGGAAAAACTGGAACAGCGCCGGGTCGTGCGCGCTTAAAAGCGGATAAAGGGCTCCCTGACGGTTGCCGGAGGCGCCGTTTGCCGGAGCCGGGTCAGCACAGTAGAGCGTCACCTGCCAGCCGCGGTGTAAAAGCGCGAGCGAAAGCAGGGCGCTGGCGATCCCTCCGCCAACGATCGCCACCTCGCGGGATGCGCTGGCACGGCGTGCAAACCAGGGCGCACGGGCGGGGATCGCCAGCGTCTGTTCCATCGTCCCGACCAGCATGTCGCGCTTGCGGCCAAACCCTTTGGTTTTTCGCATCGTAAAGCCTGCTTCCTGTAAGCCGCGGCGGACAAACCCCGCCGAGGTAAAGGTCGCGAGCGTTGCGCCAGGCCGCGCCAGACGCGCCATGGCGCTAAACAGATGCTGACTCCACATCTCCGGGTTTTTAGCTGGCGCAAACCCGTCAAGGAACCACGCGTCCACCTTCTGGTTCATCGAATCATCAAGCTTATCGGTCAGTTCGTTGATATCGCCGAGCCATAAGTCCAGCGTGACGCGTCCACCGTCCAGCAGCAGACGATGGCAACCGCCGATGGCGGGCGGCCACTGCGCCTGAAGCTGTTCAGCCCAAGGGGCAAGCTCCGGCCAGCGCTGGTGCGCCAGGTGCAGGTCGTGCGCGGTGAGTGGAAATTTTTCGAAACTGATGAAATGTAATCTTTGTAGCGTAGCCTCAGGATGGGCAGCGTGAAACTGGTCGAAAGCCTGCCAGAGGGTCAGAAAATTCAGGCCGGTACCGAACCCGCTCTCTGCGACGACAAACAGACTGCGCGGATGGGCGGGAAAGCGTGCGCTGAGCTGATTTCCGTCGAGGAAAACATAGCGGGTTTCTTCCAGTCCGTTATCATTAGAAAAATAGACGTCATCAAAATCTCGGGAAACAGGTGTACCCTCAGCGTTGAATTCGAGGTTGGCGGGTTGTATAGCGTTTTGTTTCACGTAAGTTACTCGTCTGACAGGCAGTGGCACGATCTTAACGATGTGAGTCCATCGGTGCAAATTTCCGCAGAAAATGTCTGATCGGACTTGTTCGGCGTACAAGTGTACGCTATTGTGCGACTCGAAACTTACTATAGTGCGACTTACAGAGGTATTGAATGAAACGTGCAGTGATTACTGGCCTGGGCATTGTTTCCAGCATCGGTAATAACCAGCAGGAAGTCCTGGCATCTCTGCGTGAAGGACGCTCCGGGATCACTTTCTCTGAAGAGTTTAAAGATTCAGGTATGCGTAGCCACGTATGGGGTAACGTCAAACTGGACACCACCGGTTTGATTGACCGTAAAGTGGTTCGTTTCATGAACGATGCCTCTATTTATGCTTATCTCTCCATGCAGGAAGCGATCAAAGATTCTGGCCTGAGCGAAGAGGTTTACCAGAACAACCCGCGCGTGGGTCTGATTGCCGGTTCCGGTGGTTCATCCAAAGCGCAGGTATTCGGTGCTGACGCCATGCGTAGCCCGCGTGGTCTGAAAGCAGTAGGTCCGTACGTGGTAACCAAAGCCATGGGTTCTGCGGTCTCCGCGTGCCTGGCAACCCCATTCAAAATTCACGGTGTGAACTACTCCATCAGCTCTGCATGTGCGACGTCCGCACACTGCATCGGTAATGCTGTTGAGCAGATCCAACTGGGTAAACAGGACATCGTATTTGCTGGCGGCGGCGAAGAGCTGGGCTGGGAAATGGCTTGTGAATTCGACGCAATGGGTGCCCTGTCTACCAAATACAATGAAACCCCGGCTAAAGCATCCCGTACCTATGATGCGCACCGTGACGGTTTTGTTATCGCAGGCGGCGGCGGTATGGTTGTGGTTGAAGAGCTGGAACACGCTCTGGCACGTGGCGCGCACATCTACGCTGAGATCGTGGGCTACGGTGCAACGTCTGACGGCGCTGACATGGTTGCTCCATCCGGCGAAGGCGCGGTGCGCTGCATGAAGATGGCGATGCACGGCGTTGATACTCCAATCGACTACCTGAACTCCCACGGGACTTCTACGCCGGTAGGCGATGTGAAAGAACTGGGTGCGATCCGTGAAGTCTTCGGCGACAACAGCCCGGCAATCTCCGCGACCAAAGCCATGACCGGTCACTCTCTGGGTGCAGCTGGCGTGCAGGAAGCAATCTACTCTCTGCTGATGCTGGAAAATGGCTTTATCGCGCCAAGCATCAACATCGAAGAGATGGACGAGCAGGCAGCGGGCCTGAACATCGTGACCGAAACCACCGAACGTGAGCTGACGACCGTGATGTCCAACAGCTTCGGTTTTGGCGGCACCAACGCCACGCTGGTCATGCGCAAGCTGAAAGCGTAAGCGTTTGAAGGTATAGTAGAAGGGAGCCGCGAGGCTCCCTTTTTTTATGCCTGAACACGGAGTTACGCATGAAGGCCGTTATCCCTGAGAAGAGTACCCCTTCCGGGAACCTTTCCCTTTTCCGTATCGCCTTTGCGGTATTTCTGACCTACATGACCGTTGGCCTGCCGCTGCCTGTTATCCCGCTGTTTGTTCACCAGGAGCTGGGCTACGGTAATACCCTGGTTGGCATCGCCGTGGGTATTCAGTTTTTAGCTACCGTATTAACCCGCGGCTACGCCGGGCGTCTGGCGGACCAGCACGGTGCCAAACGCTCAGCGCTGCAGGGCATGTTTGCCTGCGGGCTGGCGGGCGCAGCGTGGCTGCTTGCCGCGCTTCTGCCGGTCGACGCAGCGTATAAATTTGCCCTGCTGGTGGTGGGACGTTTGATTCTCGGCTTTGGTGAAAGCCAGCTGCTGACCGGCACCCTGACCTGGGGAATGGGGCTGGTAGGCCCAGCGCGCTCGGGCAAAGTGATGTCCTGGAACGGTATGGCTATCTATGGCGCACTCGCGGCAGGTGCGCCGCTGGGGCTGTTGATCCACAGCCAGTTCGGTTTTGCCGCGCTGGCGGCCACCACCATGCTGTTACCGCTGCTGGCATGGGCGTTTAATGGCTCGGTGCGCAAAGTACCTGCCCATAAAGGTGAGCGTCCTTCCCTGTGGAGCGTAATAGGTCAAATCTGGCAGCCGGGGCTGGGGCTGGCGCTACAGGGCGTGGGCTTCGCGGTGATTGGGACATTCGTTTCACTGTACTTTATGAGCCGCGGCTGGGCGATGGCGGGCTTTACGCTAACCGCCTTTGGTGGCGCGTTTGTCCTGATGCGCGTGCTGTTCGGCTGGATGCCGGATCGCTTTGGTGGCGTGAAGGTGGCCGTGGCGTCGCTGGTGATTGAGACCCTCGGTTTGCTGCTGCTGTGGTATGCCCCTGTGGCCTCCGTTGCCCTTCTCGGAGCGGCACTGACCGGCTGCGGCTGTTCCCTGATCTTCCCGGCGCTGGGGGTTGAGGTGGTAAAACGCGTCGCGCCACAGGTGCGCGGTACGGCGTTGGGCGGTTATGCGGCGTTTCAGGACATCTCATACGGTGTCACCGGACCGCTGGCGGGGCTCCTGGCCACGTCGTTTGGCTATCCCTCTGTCTTCCTGGCGGGAGCCGTTTCAGCCGTTGTTGGGATCGTGGTGACGCTGGTGGCGTTTCGCAGGCCTTGAGCCGTTGTTGCCGGGTGGCGGCTTCGCCTTACCCGGCCTACCGTTCGGGTCGTTGTAGGCCCGGTAAGCGCAGCGCCACCGGGCAAAACATCAGGCAACCAGCCAGAAAATTGCCAGCGCAATCAGTAACGCAATAAACAGTAATCCCGGACGCGCAGAGAGGGTTCTGAAGGTCTCCACCACCGGCGCAAACAGCGGGCTATAGATCGGTTGAATATCCCTGACTTCCGGCACACCGCCTTCGCGCTCGGCGCGGCGAATAAAGATCTGATTCAGCAAATCTTGCACTTGCGCGGTGGTCAGTACCGTTTGCGGCGTGGCCTGCCAGGTCTGCTGGGCGTAATCCCGAATCACCTCAAATTCATGCGGCTCCAGCGGCTGCTTCAGTGCCGCCTGTAGCGTATGCAGGGTAGGGGTACTTTGGGTGCTCAGCGTCTGGCGAGCCTGTAGCCAGGTGACCAGATGCGTAAACTGTTTGGCCGGGATCAGCTCACCCGCTTTCACGCCGGAAAGCTCCAGCATCGACTGCCAGATAAGCTTCGTTGATTCGCCGGTGGCGGCGGCCAGCCTGGTCACCATCTGGTTCAACGTATTGTGTTCAGCAGGCAGCAGCGGACGCTCGGTTGACGGACGCTGTTGCGGTTGCGGAATGGTCAGCTGATTGGTTTGCAGCAGCGTCAGCACGGTTTTCAGCTGCTCTGGCGTTAGCTGGCTCAGGGCGGTCTGGCCAAACTGCTGGCGGATGAAATCACTGACTGCCTGACGGTTGTTGCCCTGGCTCAACAGCTCGGTCAGTTGTGCAACTATCTGGCGAGTGGTGTGATTTTGCTGTGCGGCGGTAATACGCTGATTCAGATTTTGCTCGGCCGCAGGGAAGTGGCGCGACTGCAACGGTGCATCGTTCCGGACGCCTAAATCATGCTTTACCCCGGCCCAGACTTCCGCATTTTGCTGTGAAGTGAGCGCGATCAGGCGCGTGATCAGGCGCTCCAGCACGGTGCGCTGTTGCGTGGAAAGCGGTTGTTCACCTGCAACGTTTGGCGTGACAGGGCCTTCACCCGGAGGGCGTGGTGGCGTACCTGAAATAGGCTGCATCGTCAAAAATCCTTAAAGTCAAAACTCAGCGTAAACCCGGCATGCATATATGCCTGGCGGCCAGATTATGGCACACTTGGCAGGTTTTCTTCCTCTCAAACAGGTACTCAGACGTGAAAATCCTCGTTGATGAAAATATGCCTTACGCCCGCGAGCTCTTTAGCCGCCTTGGTAATGTTAAGGCTGTCCCTGGTCGACCCATTCCGGTAAACGAGCTGGATGATGCCGATGCCCTGATGGTGCGCTCGGTGACCAAAGTAAATGAGGCGTTGCTCTCCGGCAAAGCGATTAAATTCGTCGGAACCGCAACGGCCGGGACGGATCATGTGGATGACAAATGGCTTAAGCAGGCGGGAATCGGGTTTTCCGCCGCGCCTGGCTGTAACGCCATTGCGGTAGTGGAATACGTTTTCTCTTCTCTGCTGATGCTGGCAGAGCGCGACGGTTTTGCGCTGAAAGACCGCACCGTAGGCATTGTCGGGGTGGGCAACGTGGGAGGACGCCTGCAAAAACGCCTTGAGGCGTTAGGCATTCGCACCCTGCTGTGTGATCCGCCGCGTAAAGACAACGGTGATGAAGGCGACTTCCGCCCCCTGGATGAGCTGGTTGAAGCATGTGACGTCATCACCTTCCATACGCCCCTCTTCAAAGAGGGGGCCTATAAGACGCTCCATCTTGCTGACGAGGCGCTGATCCGTCGTCTGAAGGCTGGCACTATTCTGATAAATGCCTGTCGTGGCCCGGTCGTCGATAACGCCGCGTTGCTGAAATGTCTGGAAGAGGGGCAGGATCTCAGCGTGGTGCTGGACGTCTGGGAGCCGGAGCCCGATCTCAACGTTGCGCTGCTGAACAAGGTCGACGTTGCAACCGCGCATATAGCGGGTTATACGCTCGAAGGAAAGGCCCGTGGCACCACCCAGGTCTTTGAGGCCTATAGCGCCTTTATTGGCCGCCCGCAGCAGGTGGCACTGGACACCTTACTCCCCGCGCCTGAATTTGGCCGCATTACCCTGCATGGCCCGCTCGATCAGGCAACGCTGAAAAGGCTGGTGCATTTGGTGTATGATGTGCGCCGCGACGATGCGCTGCTGCGTAAAGTGGCGGGGATCCCGGGTGAGTTTGACAAGCTGCGCAAGAATTACGTTGAGCGCCGTGAATGGTCTTCTCTGTATGTGATGTGCGATGACGCGTCGGCGGCAGCGCTGCTGCATAAACTGGGTTTTAACGCCGTTCATCACCCGGCGCATTAATGTCTTCTTAACGCTCCCTGTTGGATACTCCAACAGGGACGCTTTTTTATTTCTGGAGTAAACCACCATGTCTGAAGGCTGGAACATTGCCATTTTAGGTGCCACGGGTGCCGTGGGTGAAGCCCTGCTCGAAACCCTTGCTGAGCGTCAGTTCCCGGTGGGTGATATCTATGCACTGGCGCGCACTGACAGCGCCGGTGAGCATCTGCGTTTTGGCGGCAAATCCGTCATGGTTCAGGATGCCGCCGAATTCGACTGGACGCAGGCGCAGCTGGCCTTTTTTGCGGCAGGTGCTGAAGCCACCGCGTCGTACATTGAAGACGCGACGAATTCTGGCTGTCTGGTGATCGATCTGAGCGGCCTGTTCTCGATGGAGCCGGATGTCCCGCTGGTGGTGCCGGACGTGAACCCGTTTGTCCTGGCCGACTACCGTAACCGCAATATCATTGCGGTTCCCAATAGCCTGACCAGCCAGCTGCTGACCGCTCTTAAACCTTTAATCGACGATGGCGGTCTGTCGCGTATCACCGTGACCAGCCTGCTTTCCGCTTCTGCGCAAGGCAAAAAGGCCGTCGACGCGCTGGCCGGACAGAGTGCGAAGCTCCTGAACGGCATCCCGATTGATGAAGACGATTTCTTCGGCCGTCAGCTGGCATTCAATATGCTGCCGCTGCTGCCGGATCGTGAAGGCTCCGTGCGTGAAGAGCGCCGTATCGTCGACGAAGCGCGCAAAATTCTGCAGGACGAGGGGCTGATGATCTCCGCAAATGTCGTGCAGTCGCCGGTCTTTTACGGTCATGCGCAGATGGTAGGTTTCGAAGCCCTGCGTCCGCTGGCCGCAGAAGAAGCGCGTGATGCGTTCGGCCGCGGTGAAGACATTGTGCTCTCCGAAGAGAGTGAATTCCCGACGCAGGTTGGCGATGCCACCGGCAGCGCACACCTCTCGGTGGGCTGCGTACGGAATGATTACGGTATGCCGGAGCAGGTTCAATTCTGGTCCGTAGCCGATAACGTGCGCTTCGGCGGCGCGCTGATGGCGGTCAAAATCGCTGAAAAACTGGTGCAGGAGTATCTGTACTGATGTCAGACGTGGAACAAAAGCCGGTTCATAAAGTCGCCCTCGGTATCGAGTACGACGGCAGTAAATATTATGGCTGGCAGCGTCAAAATGAGGTGCGCAGTGTCCAGGAAAAACTGGAGAAAGCGCTCTCTCAGGTGGCGAACGAACCGATTAACGTCCTATGTGCAGGACGCACTGACGCCGGTGTCCACGGAACGGGGCAGGTGGTTCACTTTGAAACCACCGCCGTGCGCAAGGACGCTGCCTGGACGTTGGGTGTAAATGCGAATTTACCTGGTGACATTGCGGTGCGCTGGGTGAAAGCTGTGCCGGATGATTTTCATGCGCGTTTCAGCGCCACCGCGCGCCGTTATCGCTATGTCATCTACAATCAGCGTCTTCGTCCGGCGGTACTAAGCCAGGGCGTGACGCATTTTTATGAACCGCTGGATGCAGAACGTATGCATCGTGCGGCGCAGTGTCTGATTGGTGAAAATGACTTTACCTCGTTCCGTGCGGTGCAGTGTCAGTCCCGCACGCCGTGGCGTAACGTCATGCACATAAACGTCAGCCGTTTTGGCGCGTATGTGGTGGTGGATATCAAAGCCAATGCCTTTGTACATCATATGGTGCGGAATATTGTGGGCAGCCTGATGGAAGTGGGTGCCGGACACCAGCCGGAGAGCTGGATTGCAGAACTGCTGGCAGCGAAGGACAGAACGCTTGCGGCAGCAACGGCGAAAGCGGAAGGGCTGTATCTGGTCTCGGTGGACTATCCGGACCGGTTTGACCTGCCAAAACCGCCAATGGGCCCGCTGTTCCTGGCGGACTAAACAAAGGTGCAATTAAGGCTTAGACAATATGGACGTAATACGTTTTCTGATTGATTTCATTCTGCATATTGATGTTCACCTGGCGGAGCTGGTCGCGCAGTATGGCGTCTGGGTGTATGCCATTCTGTTCCTCATTCTGTTCTGTGAAACCGGTCTGGTAGTCACGCCGTTTCTGCCGGGGGATTCGCTGCTGTTCGTCGCAGGGGCGTTATCTGCGCTGCCTGGCAACGATTTGAATGTGCACGTAATGGTGGTGCTGATGGTGATCGCCGCAATTGTCGGTGACGCGGTCAACTACACCATTGGACGGGTCTTCGGTGAGCGCTTATTCAGCAATCCGGACTCAAAAATTTTCCGTCGTAGCTATTTAGATAAAACCCATGCGTTTTATGAGCGCCACGGTGGAAAAACCATTATCCTTGCGCGCTTTGTGCCTATTGTGCGTACATTTGCGCCATTTGTGGCGGGAATGGGGCACATGTCCTATCGTCATTTTGCGGCATACAACGTCATTGGCGCGCTGCTGTGGGTGCTGCTCTTTACCTATGCAGGCTACCTGTTTGGCGATCTCCCTGTAGTTCAGGAAAACCTTAAGTTACTGATTGTAGCGATTATTGTGCTTTCTGTTTTACCGGGTGTTATCGAAATTATTCGTCACAAGCGCGCGGCAGCAAAGCAAGCGAAGTAAATGCACGCAGGCGGTTCGACCACTTTTTTATCCAAATTTTCGGGCTGTTATGTTTTAATGTGCAACATTCATGGTCTGTTGGAGGCAAAAATGGCATTATTCGCCTCTTACAGCAAAACTGGCATACGACCAGGTTCAGGCAGAAAGGTTATCAATGAGCTGGATTGAACGAATTAAAAGCAACATTACCCCAACGCGTAAAGCGAGCATTCCTGAAGGGGTATGGACGAAGTGTGATAGCTGTGGTCAGGTTCTGTATCGCGCAGAACTGGAACGCAATCTTGAGGTGTGTCCGAAGTGTGACCACCACATGCGCATGACGGCGCGTAATCGCCTGCACAGCCTGCTGGACGAAGGTTCTCTGGTAGAACTGGGTAGCGAGCTTGAGCCAAAAGATGTGCTCAAGTTCCGTGATTCCAAAAAATATAAAGATCGTCTGGCCTCTGCACAGAAAGAGACCGGCGAGAAAGACGCGCTGGTCGTGATGAAAGGCACCCTGCACGAGATGCCGGTAGTGGCCGCCGCGTTTGAGTTTTCCTTCATGGGTGGCTCAATGGGTTCCGTGGTCGGTGCGCGCTTTGTGCGTGCTGTTGAGCAGGCGCTGGAAGACAACTGCCCGCTGATCTGCTTCTCCGCCTCTGGCGGTGCACGTATGCAGGAAGCTCTGATGTCCCTGATGCAGATGGCGAAAACCTCTGCTGCGCTGGCTAAAATGCAGGAGCGCGGCCTGCCGTACATCTCTGTACTGACCGACCCAACCATGGGGGGCGTTTCTGCAAGCTTTGCGATGCTGGGCGATCTGAACATCGCTGAGCCAAAAGCGCTGATCGGCTTTGCTGGTCCTCGCGTTATTGAGCAGACCGTACGTGAAAAACTGCCGCCGGGCTTCCAGCGCAGTGAGTTCCTCATTGAGAAAGGCGCGATTGACATGATCGTCCGCCGCCCGGAAATGCGCCTGAAACTGGCAAGCATCCTGGCGAAGCTGATGAATCTGCCGGCGCCGAACCCGGATGAGCCGCGCGAAGGCGTGGTAGTACCGGATCAGGAACCCGAGGCCTGATAACTGAAAAGGGCAGGGCCGGTTGGCGCTGCCCTTTTGCTTTATAAACTGTTAATGACAACCGGGCATCATGGAAAATAAAAGCATTCCCCAAGCCACGTCGCCCCTGGCCACGTGGCTTTCTTATCTGGAAAACCTGCACAGTAAAACCATCGATATGGGGCTTGAACGCGTAAGCCAGGTTGCTGCGCGTCTCGATGTGCTGAAACCTGCGCCGTTTGTTTTTACCGTCGCCGGAACCAACGGTAAAGGCACCACCTGCCGTACGCTGGAAGCTGTCCTGATGGCTGCCGGTTACAAGGTTGGTGTCTACAGCTCTCCGCACCTGGTACGTTATACCGAGCGGGTTCGCGTGCAAAACAGCGAACTGCCAGAGTCTGCGCATACGGCGTCGTTCGCGGAAATTGAAGCGGCGCGCGGTGAGATCTCATTGACCTATTTCGAATACGGCACCCTGTCGGCACTGTGGCTGTTTAAACAGGCGCAACTGGACGTGGTGATTCTGGAAGTGGGCCTCGGCGGGCGTCTGGATGCCACCAATATGGTGGATGCCGATGTGGCGGTGGTCACCAGCATTGCCCTGGATCATACCGACTGGCTGGGCCCCGATCGCGAAAGTATTGGCCGTGAGAAGGCCGGTATTTTCCGCACGAATAAGCCCGCGGTGGTTGGCGAGCCGGATATGCCGCACACCATTGCCGACGTGGCAAAAGAGAAGGGCGCTCACCTGCTGCGCCGGGGGGTGGACTGGCAGTATGAGGTTCAGAACAACGGCTGGCGCTATCGCGATGCGCAGGGAACGCTGGAAAATCTGCCCCTGCCGCAGGTACCGCAACCTAATGCCGCCACCGCCCTGGCGGCACTGCGCGCAAGCGGGCTGGCGGTGAGCGAACAGGCCATCCGCGACGGTATTCAGAATGCGATTTTGCCCGGACGTTTTCAGATTGTCAGCGACGCTCCGCGGCTGATACTGGATGTCGCACATAACCCGCATGCTGCGGCGTATCTCGCCGCGCGTCTCAAATCGTTACCAAAAACCGGGCGCGTGCTGGCGGTTATCGGTATGCTTCATGATAAAGATATCGGCGGTACGCTGGCCTGCATGGAGAGTGTGGTCGATAGCTGGTATTGTGCTCCTCTGGAGGGGCCGCGCGGTGCGACGGCTGAGCAGTTGCTGGAACATCTCGGCAAAGGCGCAATCTACAATAGCGTGGCTCAGGCCTGGCAAGCCGCGATGGCGGATGCTAAACCAGAAGATACCGTGCTGGTGTGTGGTTCGTTCCACACGGTGGCACATGTCATGGAAGTGATGGACACGGGGAGAACCGGTGGCGAGTAAGTTTCAGAACCGTTTAACAGGAACCATTGTGCTGGTCGCGCTCGGGGTGATTATCCTCCCGGGTCTGCTCGACGGGCAGAAAAAGCATTACCAGGATGAATTTGCAGCCATTCCGCTGGTGCCGAAGCCGGGCGATCGCGACGAACCGGATATGCTGCCTGCGGCGACCCAGGCGCTGCCTGCTCAGCCGCCGGAAGGGGCGGCTGAAGAAGTGCGTGCCGGGGATGCGGCCGCGCCGTCCCTCGATCCGTCTCGTCTGGCGGCGAATAACAACATCGAAATCGATCCGGTGCCGGTAGAGCAGCCGAAACCGGTTGAAAAACCGAAGCCGGTGGAAAAAACACAGCCGAAACCGCAGCGGGATAAAGCAGCAGAACAGCTGGCCGCGGCTTCAGAGACGCCGCCTGCGGCAAAACCGGCCCAGCAAGAGGCTGCACCGACGGGTAAAGCCTACGTTGTGCAGTTGGGTGCGCTGAAAAATGCCGATAAGGTCAATGAGGTAGTGGGTAAGCTGCGCAGTGCGGGTTATCGCGTTTACACTTCACCTTCCACGCCGGTGCAGGGTAAAATCACCCGTATCCTTGTGGGGCCAGAAGCGTCTAAGGATAAGCTCAAAGGCTCGCTCGGTGAGCTGAAGCAGATCTCTGGCCTGAGCGGTGTGGTGATGAACTACAGCGCGAACTGATAAGGTTCCCCTCACCCCGGCCCTCTTCCCAAAGGGGTGAGGGGGAGGGGGAGTGGCAGACGTCCAAAGAGACGTAATAAGCCAACGGCGTTGAACATTTTTTCAGCGCCTTTTTTATTTACGCGCGGGAAGGAAATCCCTACGCAAACGTTTTCTTTTTCTGTTAGAATTCGCCCCGAACTGGATGACAGGGCATTAAATCGTGGGACACATATGGTCTGGATTGATTACGCCATCATTGCGGTGATTGGTTTTTCCTGTCTGGTTAGCCTGATCCGTGGCTTTGTTCGTGAAGCGTTATCGCTGGTGACTTGGGGTTGTGCTTTCTTTGTTGCCAGTCATTACTACACTTACCTGTCTGTCTGGTTCACGGGCTTTGAAGATGAACTGGTCCGAAATGGAATCGCCATCGCGGTGCTGTTTATCGCGACGCTGATTGTCGGCGCTATCGTAAATTACGTGATAGGTCAGCTGGTCGAGAAAACCGGTCTGTCAGGAACGGACAGGGTGCTCGGGATCTGTTTCGGGGCATTACGAGGCGTGCTGATTGTGGCCGCGATACTGTTCTTCCTGGATACCTTTACCGGGTTCTCCAAAAGTGAAGACTGGCAGAAATCGCAGCTCATTCCAGAGTTCAGCTTCATCATCAGGTGGTTCTTTGACTATCTGCAAAGCTCGTCGAGTTTCTTGCCCAGAGTGTAACCCGCTCTGAGATGTGGCTTAACGAGGAAAAGACGAATGTGCGGTATTGTCGGTATCGCCGGTTTCATGCCGGTAAACCAGTCGATTTATGACGCGTTAACGGTGCTTCAGCACCGTGGGCAGGATGCTGCGGGTATCATCACCATTGATGCAAACAACTGCTTCCGTTTACGTAAGGCGAATGGCCTGGTAAACGATGTGTTTGAAGCCCGCCATATGCAGCGTCTGCAAGGTAATATGGGGATCGGTCACGTTCGTTATCCTACTGCTGGCAGTTCCAGCGCCTCTGAGGCACAGCCTTTCTACGTCAACTCACCGTATGGCATCACGCTTGCTCACAACGGCAACCTGACCAACGCGCATGAGCTGCGTAAAAAGCTGTTTGAAGAGAAACGTCGCCACATTAACACCACCTCTGATTCAGAAATCCTGCTCAACGTGTTCGCGAGCGAGCTGGATAACTTCCGCCACTATCCGCTGGAAGCAGACAATATCTTTGCCGCCGTTGCTGCGACAAACCGCCAGATCCGCGGTGCCTACGCCTGCGTGGCGATGATTATCGGTCACGGAATGGTCGCCTTCCGCGATCCAAACGGTATCCGCCCGCTGGTGCTCGGCAAGCGTGACCTGGGTGATGGCCGTACCGAATATATGGTTGCCTCTGAAAGCGTGGCGCTGGACACCCTGGGCTTCGAATTCCTGCGTGATGTAGCCCCTGGCGAAGCGGTCTATATCACTGAGAAGGGCCAGCTGTTTACCCGCCAGTGTGCAGACAACCCGGTCAGCAACCCATGCCTGTTCGAATACGTGTATTTCGCCCGTCCGGACTCGTTTATCGATAAGATCTCCGTCTACAGCGCCCGCGTGAACATGGGAACCAAACTGGGTGAGAAGATTGCCCGCGAGTGGGACGATCTGGACATCGACGTGGTCATTCCTATCCCGGAAACGTCCTGTGATATCGCGCTGGAAATCGCTCGCATTCTGGATAAGCCATACCGTCAGGGCTTCGTGAAGAACCGCTACGTTGGCCGTACCTTTATCATGCCGGGTCAGCAGCTGCGCCGTAAGTCCGTGCGTCGTAAACTGAACGCTAACCGCGCTGAGTTCCGCGACAAGAACGTGCTGCTGGTGGATGACTCCATTGTGCGTGGCACCACCTCAGAGCAGATTATCGAGATGGCGCGTGAAGCCGGTGCGAAGAAAGTATATCTTGCCTCTGCGGCGCCAGAGATTCGCTTCCCGAACGTGTATGGCATTGATATGCCTACCGCGAACGAGCTGATTGCCCACGGCCGTGAAGTGGACGAGATTCGCCAGATCATCGGTGCCGATGGCCTGATTTTCCAGGATCTGAACGATCTTATCGACGCGGTGCGCGCCGAGAACCCGGATATTCAGCAGTTTGAATGTTCCGTGTTTAACGGGGTTTACGTCACCAAAGATGTTGATCAGCAGTATCTGGACTATCTCGATTCGCTGCGCAACGACGATGCGAAAGCCGTCCAGCTGCAAAACGATCTCGAAAGCTTAGAGATGCACAACGAAGGTTAATTGTGCAGGCAAGTGAGGGCCTTCGCCCTCACTTGCAACTCCCCGCAAAATCCTGCACAGTCTGCCCTGAAATCAGTAAGGGCGAAAATCATGAAACGACTCATTGTTGGGCTTAGCGGCGCCAGTGGCGCGATCTACGGCGTGCGTCTGCTGCAGGTGCTGCGTGACGTGGCGGAAGTCGAAACCCATCTGGTGATGAGCCAGGCGGCGCGTCAGACCCTCTCCCTCGAAACCGATCTCTCCCTGCGCGATGTCCAGGCGCTGGCGGATGTGGTACACGATGCCCGCGATATCGCTGCCAGCATCTCCTCCGGCTCGTTTAAAACCGCGGGCATGGTGATATTGCCCTGTTCAATTAAGACCCTCTCCGGCATTGTTAACAGCTATACCGACACGCTGGTGACGCGTGCGGCAGACGTGGTGCTGAAGGAGCGTCGCCCTCTGGTGCTTTGCGTGCGCGAAACGCCGCTGCATCTGGGGCATCTGCGTTTAATGACCCAGGCCGCTGAACTGGGCGCGGTGATCATGCCGCCGGTGCCGGCGTTTTATCATCGTCCGGCCTCGCTCGATGACGTGATTAATCAGACAGTGAACCGCGTGCTGGATCAGTTTGATATCGACCTGCCCGAAGACCTCTTCACCCGCTGGCAGGGCGCCTGATTCTGTGCACAAACAGCGTGCATGAACAGAGACGATGCCCTGTTTCAGGGCAAAATTGCAACGGCGATCATATCCTCGACATTTAATTCGTTTTTTCCCTTTTTCTCTTTCCGGTTCGTTCGGCAGACCTGCTATCTTTCACCATTAAGGCAATATCGCAACGTTTTATTAACATATTTAACGTCGAAGTTTTGACCCGACGGCAATGTGGCATAAGACCTGCAAGAGAAGCCTGCAACACAACACACAACACAATACATAATAAAATCACGGTACTTGAGGGTAAATGTATGAAGAAGACGGTTCTGGCTCTGTCTTTGCTGGTGGGGTTAAGTGCAGCAGCAGGTAGCTACGCAGCGCTTCCACAGACAGTGCGTATCGGTACAGATGCAACCTACGCGCCATTCTCTTCCAAGGATGCGAAAGGCGATTTCGTAGGGTTTGATATCGATCTGGGTAATGAGATGTGCAAACGCATTGCGGTGAAATGCACATGGGTGGGCAGCGACTTTGACGCGTTAATTCCGTCGCTGAAAGCCAAGAAAATCGACGCCATTATCTCTTCTCTTTCCATCACCGAAAAACGTCAGCAGGAGATTGCCTTCTCTGACAAGCTCTACGCCGCGGATTCCCGTCTGATTGCGGCAAAAGGCTCCCCCATTCAGCCAACCATTGACTCCCTGAAAGGCAAGCATGTCGGCGTGCTGCAGGGGTCGACTCAGGAAGGTTATGCCAATGCAAACTGGCGTGAGAAGGGCGTTGACGTGGTGGCTTACCAGAACCAGGATCTGATTTATTCTGACCTGGCGGCCGGTCGTCTGGATGCGGCATTCCAGGATGAGGTTGCCGCAAGTGAAGGCTTCCTGAAACAGCCGGCAGGTAAAGACTACGCCTTTGCTGGCCCGTCCGTGAAAGACAAAAAATACTTTGGTGACGGCACCGGTATTGGCCTGCGTAAAGATGATACCGAGCTGAAAGCCGCCTTCGACAAAGCGTTTGCAGAACTGCGCAAAGACGGTACCTACGACAAACTGGCGAAGAAATACTTCGACTTCAACGTCTACGGTGATTGATACTCGATGATGGTGCACTGTTCTGGTGCATTGCGGGTGTGATTGATCCAATATGGTGCGTTTCGTGCACCGTATTGGATCGCTGTGTGCATACTTACGCATTTATCATGCAAAAAATCTCGCCTGAAAGGCATTAATCTTTGCCTGATGGCGTGGATTGATGGCACATTAGCACCACCCCGTCGTCGTAAAAATCACGTAAGAAGACAGTTTGTTGAGGACAGATATGAAAAAACTCGTGTTGTCGTTATCTCTGGTGCTGGCCTTTTCCAGCGCTACCGCGGCGTTCGCAGCAATTCCGCAGAAAATTCGTATTGGTACCGACCCTACCTATGCCCCGTTCGAATCTAAGAATTCGAAGGGTGAACTGGTCGGTTTTGACATTGATCTGGCCAATGAGCTGTGCAAACGCATCAAAGCGCAGTGTACCTACGTTGAGAACCCGCTGGATGCACTGATCCCATCGCTGAAAGCCAAAAAAATCGACGTTATCATGTCCTCGCTTTCCATCACTGAAAAACGTCAGCAGGAGATTGCCTTCACCGACAAACTCTATGCGGCAGATTCTCGTCTGGTGGTGGCTAAATCGTCTGACATCCAGCCAACCCTCGAATCACTGAAAGGCAAACGCGTGGGCGTGCTGCAGGGCACTACCCAGGAAACCTACGGTAATGAACACTGGGCACCGAAGGGGATTGAAATCGTCTCTTATCAGGGCCAGGAAAATATCTACGCTGATCTGACGGCAGGCCGTATCGACGCCGCTTTCCAGGATGAAGTCGCCGCGAGCGAAGGCTTCCTGAAGACGCCGGTAGGTAAAGATTACAAATTTGGCGGCCCATCCATTAAAGATGTGAAGTTGTTTGGTGTCGGCACCGGTATGGGTCTGCGTAAAGAAGACAACGAGCTGCGCGAAGCGCTGAACAAAGCGTTTGCTGAAATGCGCGCTGACGGCACGTACGACAAACTGGCGAAAAAGTACTTCGATTTTAATGTTTACGGCGGCTAATCGCCCCGTCAAATAACGTGCGGCCCCTCCCGCTCAGGGAGGGGATAAGACACGGTCCATCACTCACGATACGACAGGGCTCGCGGTATGCTGTACGGATTTTCTGGCGTTATTTTACAGGGCGCGCTTGTCACCCTTGAGCTGGCTATCAGCTCCGTGGTGCTGGCGGTGCTGATAGGTCTGGCAGGCGCAGGGGCGAAGCTTTCGGCTAACAAACCGCTGGCGCTGATTTTTGAAGGTTATACCACGCTGATTCGCGGCGTTCCCGATCTGGTGCTGATGCTGCTTATCTTTTACGGGCTGCAGATCGCGCTTAACAGCGTGACGGACGCCATGGGAATGGGGCAGATCGATATCGACCCGATGGTGGCCGGTATTATCACTCTCGGTTTTATCTACGGCGCGTACTTCACCGAAACTTTCCGCGGCGCTTATATGGCGGTACCGAAAGGACACATAGAAGCGGCGACCGCCTACGGTTTTACCTCCTCCCAGACGTTTCGCCGGATTATGTTCCCGGCCATGATGCGCTACGCGCTTCCGGGCATTGGCAACAACTGGCAGGTTATCCTCAAGGCCACGGCGCTGGTCTCTCTGCTGGGTCTGGAAGATGTGGTAAAGGCCACGCAGCTTGCCGGTAAAAGTACCTGGGAGCCGTTCTACTTTGCGGTGGTGTGTGGCGTGATCTATCTGGTCTTTACGACCGTCTCCAATGGTGTGCTGCTTCTGCTCGAACGTCGCTACTCCGTGGGTGTGAAGAGGGCTGACCTGTGATTGAGATTATTCAGGAATACTGGAAATCGCTGCTGTGGACGGACGGCTATCGCTTCACCGGCGTGGCCATTACGCTGTGGCTGCTGATCTCTTCGGTGGTGATGGGTGGCATTCTGGCGGTGTTTCTTGCCATCGGCCGCGTGTCGAACAATAAATTTATTCAGTTCCCGATCTGGCTGTTTACCTACGTATTCCGCGGTACACCGCTGTACGTACAGCTGCTGGTGTTCTATTCGGGCATGTATACGCTGGAGATTGTGAAAGGCACCGAGATGCTGAACGCCTTCTTCCGCAGCGGCCTGAACTGTACGGTGCTGGCGTTGACGCTCAACACCTGCGCCTACACCACCGAGATTTTCGCCGGGGCCATCCGCTCCGTTCCTTACGGAGAAATCGAAGCGGCGCGCGCGTACGGCTTCTCGTCGGTGAAACTGTACCGTTGCATTATTCTGCCGTCGGCGCTGCGTATCGCATTGCCAGCCTACAGTAACGAAGTGATTTTAATGCTCCACTCCACCGCGCTGGCCTTTACCGCCACGGTGCCCGACCTGCTTAAAATCGCCCGCGATATTAACTCTGCGACCTATCAGCCGTTTACCGCGTTTGGCATTGCGGCAGTGCTCTATTTGATTATTTCATACGTCCTGATTAGCCTGTTCCGTAAGGCAGAAAAGCGCTGGTTGCAGCATATAAAACCCTCTTCGACGCACTGAGAATGATGATGGCTGAGAACAAATTAAACGTAATTGATTTGCACAAACGCTACGGCGAACATGAAGTGCTGAAAGGGGTGTCGCTGCAGGCAAATGCAGGCGACGTGATCAGTATTATCGGATCATCCGGCTCGGGGAAAAGTACCTTCCTGCGCTGCATCAACTTCCTCGAAAAGCCGAGTGAAGGCTCAATTGTGGTGAGCGGGCAGAATATCAATCTGACCCGGGATAAAGACGGCCAGCTGAAGGTGGCAGATAAGAACCAGCTGCGCCTGCTGCGCACGCGACTGACAATGGTTTTCCAGCACTTCAACCTCTGGAGCCACATGACGGTGCTGGAGAACGTGATGGAAGCACCGGTTCAGGTGCTGGGTTTAAGCAAGCAGGAGGCCCGTGAGCGCGCGGTGAAATACCTGGCGAAAGTGGGTATCGATGAGCGACAGCAGATAAAGTACCCGGTGCATCTCTCTGGTGGTCAGCAGCAGCGTGTCTCTATCGCCCGCGCGCTGGCGATGGAGCCTGAAGTATTGCTGTTCGACGAACCGACCTCAGCACTTGACCCGGAACTGGTTGGCGAAGTGCTACGCATCATGCAGAAGCTGGCGGAAGAGGGTAAAACCATGGTTGTGGTAACGCACGAGATGGGCTTTGCCCGCAACGTCTCGAACCACGTGATCTTCCTGCATCAGGGGAAAATCGAAGAGCAGGGACATCCGGATGAGGTGCTGGCGAATCCGCAAAGCCCGCGTTTGCAGCAGTTCCTGAAGGGCTCTTTGAAGTAGGTTTTGCCTTTCTCCCTCTCCCCGTGGGCTGAGGGATCCCCAGTAATATGGTCATGCCACCATGACCATATTACTGTACTCTTTTCCCAGCTTTTTCATCTCGTTAACTATATTCAGCCGTCTCACTTTCCCGGGCTCATGCCGGATGACT
>NZ_JAQZRK010000010.1:0-140020 GCF_028737495.1 Enterobacter cloacae complex sp. 2022EL-00981 | reverse complement strand
AAAGACGCGGAGAAAAATTTCTGGCAGACTGTCTGTAAAGGCACGATGAGGTCTCTTCTGATTTGTTAGCGCAACCAGTAGATCACACTTCATCGTGCTTTTCATTTTTCTGGGGAACCCTCAGCCCACCGGGAGAGGGCACAAACATAAAAAACGGCAACCGAAGTTGCCGTTTTACTTTTATTTCGCAATACGCTTGTACTTAATACGCTTCGGCTCCAGCGCGTCTGCGCCCAGCGTGCGTTTCTTGTACTCTTCGTATTCGGTGAAGTTACCTTCGAAGAACTCAACTTTCCCTTCATCCTGGTAGTCCAGAATGTGGGTGGCGATACGGTCAAGGAACCAACGGTCGTGCGAGATAACCATGGCACAGCCCGGGAACTCCAGCAGGGCGTTTTCCAGCGCGCGCAGGGTTTCGATGTCGAGGTCGTTGGTTGGTTCATCGAGCAGCAGTACGTTACCGCCAACCTGCAGCAGCTTCGCCAGATGCAGACGACCACGCTCACCACCGGACAACTCGCCGACGCGTTTACCCTGATCGGTACCTTTGAAGTTAAAGCGGCCAACATAGGCGCGGCTCGGCATTTCGGTGTTACCGATACGCATGATATCCAGCCCGCCGGAGACTTCTTCCCACACGGTTTTGCTGTTATCCATTGCGTCACGGAACTGGTCAACGGACGCCAGTTTCACCGTTTCACCCAGGGTGATAGAACCGCTGTCTGGCTGCTCCTGACCGGACATCATACGGAACAGGGTGGATTTACCCGCGCCGTTCGGACCGATGATACCGACGATGGCACCCTTCGGTACGGAGAAGGAGAGATCGTCGATCAGCACGCGGTCACCGTAAGATTTACGCAGGTTGCTGACTTCGACCACTTTATCCCCCAGACGCGCGCCAGGTGGAATAAACAGTTCGTTGGTTTCGTTACGTTTCTGGTATTCGGTGTTGTTCAGCTCTTCAAAGCGTGCCAGACGGGCTTTGCCCTTAGACTGACGGCCCTTCGTGCCCTGACGTACCCATTCCAGCTCTTTCTCAATAGACTTACGGCGTGCTGCTTCAGCTGACGCTTCCTGCGCCAGACGCTGATCTTTCTGCTCCAGCCAGGAAGAGTAGTTGCCTTCCCATGGGATACCCTCGCCGCGGTCCAGCTCCAGGATCCAGCCCGCCACGTTGTCGAGGAAGTAACGGTCGTGGGTGATCGCCACCACGGTGCCTTCGAAGTCGTGCAGGAAGCGTTCCAGCCACGCCACGGATTCCGCATCCAGGTGGTTAGTGGGTTCGTCGAGCAGCAGCATGTCTGGTTTTTCCAGCAGCAGACGGCACAGCGCCACGCGGCGACGCTCACCACCGGAGAGGTTGGCGATTTTCGCATCCCAGTCCGGCAGACGCAGGGCGTCAGCGGCGCGCTCCAGCTGCACGTTCAGGTTGTGACCGTCGTGCGCCTGGATAATCTCTTCAAATTTGCCTTGCTGAGCGGCCAGTTTATCGAAGTCCGCATCTGGCTCGGCGTATTTGGCATACACTTCATCCAGACCTTTCAGCGCGTTAACCACTTCGGATACCGCTTCTTCAACCGATTCACGAACGGTGTGTTCAGGGTTCAGCTGAGGTTCCTGCGGCAGGTAGCCAATTTTGATGCCTGGCTGCGGACGGGCTTCACCTTCGATGTCTGTATCGATGCCGGCCATGATGCGCAGCAGGGTGGACTTACCGGCACCGTTGAGGCCCAGAACACCGATTTTTGCGCCCGGGAAGAAGCTCAGCGAGATATTTTTAAGAATATGACGTTTCGGCGGTACCACTTTGCCGACACGATGCATGGTATAAACGAATTGAGCCACGTTGGACTTCGCCTCTTTTATCGTGATGAAAAGGAATTTCAGCCTCGAAGTGTAGCCTTTTTCCCGCCCTAATCCCAGCCAGGAACGTCGGGAGTGTTAAAACGCGCAGGAAAGGTAAAAAAGTGTCCGTAACGTGGCGCGTTCCGGGATGCCTGGTTAGCATAAGTTAATTAGACTTTGACGTGGCAAGACGCTGCAATTGACGAAAAAACAATGAGGAAGAGCTTGTGGAAAAAGCCAAACGGGTGGTCTGGCGTCTGCTGGCGGCCAGCGTATGCGTAATGGCGGTAAGCCAGGCGGTGCATGCCGATTCACTGGATGAACAACGTAACCGCTACGCCCAGATTAAACAGGCGTGGGACAACAAACAGATGGATACTGTGCAGGCGTTGATGCCGACGCTGAAAGACTATCCTCTCTATCCCTATCTGGAGTATCGCCAGATTACTGACGATCTCATGAATCAACCCACGGTCACCGTGAATAACTTCATTCAGGCGAACCCGACCCTGCCGCCCGCCCGGAACCTGCAGTCTCGTTTTGTAAACGAGCTGGCGCGTCGTGAAGACTGGCGCGGACTGCTGGCGTTCAGCCCGGAAAAACCGAACACCACGGAAGCCCAGTGTAACTATTACTATGCAAAATGGGCCACCGGTCAGCAGGAGGAAGCCTGGGCCGGGGCAAAAGAGCTGTGGCTGACCGGGAAAAGCCAGCCGAACGCCTGTGATTCGCTCTTTGGTGCCTGGCGTGCTTCCGGTAAACAGGATCCGCTGGCTTACCTTGAACGTATCCGTCTGGCGATGAAAGCCGGAAACACGCGTCTGGTGATGGCTCTGGCGGGTCAAATGCCGTCGGATTACCAGACCATTTCCACGGCCGTGATGTCGCTGGCAAACGACCCCAACAGCGTTCTGACCTTTGCCCGCAGCACGGGAGCGACCGATTTTACCCGACAGATGGCGGCGGTGGCCTTTGCCAGCGTGGCGCGTGACGATGTCGAAAACGCGCGGCTGATGATCCCGCAGCTGGTGCAGGCACAGCAGCTCAATGAAGAGCAAACCCAGGAACTGCGCGACATCGTGGCGTGGAGACTGATGGGCTCGGACGTAACCGACGAACAGGCCCGCTGGCGGGATGATGCCATTATGCGCTCCAACTCCACGTCGCTGGTGGAACGTCGCGTGCGCATGGCGCTGGGGACGGGCGATCGTAAAGGCCTTAATACCTGGCTTGCGCGTCTGCCGATGGAAGCCAAAGAGAAAGACGAATGGCGCTACTGGCAGGCGGATCTGCTGATGGAGCGGGGACGCGATGACGAAGCCAAAGAGATCCTCCACGCGCTGATGCAGCAGCGAGGCTTCTACCCAATGGTGGCCGCGCAGCGTCTGGGTGAGGAGTACACCTTCCGCATTGATAAAGCGCCGGGTAACGCCAGCCCGGCGTTGACCCAGGGGCCGGAAATGGCGCGCGTGCGCGAGCTGATGTACTGGAATATGGACAACACCGCCCGTAGCGAGTGGGCGAATCTGGTCACCAGCCGCACTACGGATGAGAAAGCCCAGCTTGCCCGTTACGCCTTTGATAACCACTGGTGGGATCTGAGCGTTCAGGCGACGATCGCTGGCAAGCTGTGGGATCATCTCGAAGAACGTTTCCCGCTGGCCTACAAAGATCTGTTCGATCGCTACACCAGCGGTAAAGATATTCCGCAAAGCTACGCCATGGCGATTGCCCGTCAGGAGAGCGCCTGGAACCCGAAAGTCCGTTCCCCGGTAGGGGCCAGCGGCCTGATGCAGATTATGCCGGGCACGGCGACGCATACGGTGAAGATGTTTAATATCCCGGGATACAGCAGTCCATCACAGCTGCTGGATCCGGATACCAACATCAACATTGGTACCAGTTATCTGCAGTACGTCTATCAGCAGTTTGGTAACAACCGCATTTTCGCCTCTGCGGCGTATAACGCGGGCCCAGGGCGCGTGCGTACCTGGCTGGGTAACAGCGCCGGACGCATCGACGCCGTGGCGTTTGTCGAGAGTATTCCGTTCTCAGAAACGCGCGGCTACGTGAAGAACGTGCTGGCGTATGATGCCTATTACCGTTACTTCATGGGGCAAAAAGATACCCTGATGAGCGATGCGGAGTGGCAGAGACGTTACTGATTGGGATGGGTTGTGTTATGCTGTACTCGTTAATGAGTACAACAGGCGGCATAACATGACCCAGCATTCCCCGTATTCCTCGGCACTGGCCGAACAACGTCATCAGGAGTGGCTTCGTTTTGTGGAGTTGCTCCGCCAGTCTTACGACCAGGATCTGCATTTACCCCTGCTGCAACTGATGCTGACGCCGGACGAGCGTGAGGCGTTGGGCACGCGCGTGCGGATCATCGAAGAGTTACTGCGCGGTGAGATGAGCCAGCGTGAGCTCAAAAACGAACTGGGCGCGGGGATCGCGACGATCACCCGCGGTTCAAACAGCCTGAAGTCTGCGCCGGTTGAGCTGCGTCAGTGGCTGGAAGCGGTATTGCTGAAAAACGCCGGATGACGGCTGCGCCTTATCCGGCCTACACGTTCAACGATAAATGGCGTTATGGAACGGGCTTAACGCCAGGATCACTGCCTGATGGTAAACGCTTGAGCGCGTAAGCGCGCCAGCAGTAAAGACGCCAATCGCCCCTTCTTTACGGCCTATTTCATCAATGCCGGTGTATTGCGACATCACTGGCCCGAGCGCTTCGCCTGCGCACACTTTTTCCAGAATCATGTCCGGCAGCGGCAGGGTGGCCGAGCGTGCTTCACCGCGCTGTTCACGGCTTTCGATAACCACCCAGCTAAACGTCGCGCCTTCGTCAATTCCCGCTTCAATGGCGACCCAGAAGTCGGCATCGGGTGCGGCCGCTTTCGCATTTAACACGCGATTTCGTGCGCCAGCGCGCGTTTCTTCGCTGCCAAACGGCTGTTCAGGAACGCCACTCTCGACGCCGACGGCATCAATATGGCAGGATCCTTCGCCGAAAATCTCTTCAAATGCCCTTAGAATTGCCTGAATTTTGGCAGGATTGGTGGTAGCAGAGACAACATGGTGCATAATTAAGCTCGATTCAAAAAAACTCATCGCAGTATAACGGAAAAAAAGCATGTTACAGGTATACCTTGTTCGCCACGGTGAAACGCAGTGGAACGCCGAGCGACGTATTCAAGGCCAGTCCGACAGTCCTCTCACTGAAAAGGGTGTTCAGCAAGCGTGGCAGGTGGCAGAACGTGCCAGAACGCTGGGCATTACCCATGTCATCACCAGCGATTTAGGTCGCACGCAGCAGACGGCGCGCATAATTGCTGATGCCTGTGGTTGTGATGTGCTGCTTGAACCGCGCCTGCGCGAGCTGGATATGGGGGTGCTCGAAAAACGCCATATCGATACGCTGACGGAAACGGAAGAGGGCTGGCGCCGCACGCTGGTTAACGGTACCGAAGATGGCCGTATCCCTGAGGGCGAATCCATGCAGGAGCTGAGCGTGCGTATGCATGCTGCGCTGGCGGAATGCCTGAAGCTACCCGCCGGAAGCCGTCCACTGCTGGTGAGTCACGGGATTGCGCTGGGATGTCTGGTCAGCACCATTCTGGGGTTACCGGCCTATGCGGAGCGCCGTTTGCGCCTGCGCAACTGCTCTATTTCCCGTATTGATTATCAGGAAAGCGCGTGGCTGGCGTCGGGATGGGTCGTTGAGATGGCAGGGGACATTTCGCATCTTGATGCCCCTGCACTGGATGAACTGCAGCGCTAACGACGGATCGGGATTAAGAATTCCATCCGCAGATTAATGGGGCCTTCTTCCGGTTTCGCATCGCTTGCCGGGTAGTAGCGCTCAATATCCTGACCTTTACGGCGATTCAGGTTCAGCATAGGCATGCATGTTCCGTAAACGGTCAGGATGAATTCCTGTACGCCCGTTCCCAGCCCTTCGTAGGAGAACATCACGTACTCTCCGCCTTCCAGCACGACCGGTTTAGAGCCCTGAATATAGCCATTGGCCATTTCCGGCGTTAACGCGGTGGTGTAGAACACCTCCTGCTCGTCGTCTTTTTCCTGGCTTGGATGCGTTTCGTTGAGACCATACAGGATAGGCGGGATCGCCGGGGCATGGCTCAGGAAGTCGCGCCAGAACTGAACGCGCATTTGATGGCGGAACTCAGAAATCTGCTCCAGAGAACAGGTGTAGCTCTGTGTCGTACCGATCAAATGGGTTTCCGGCAGGGTAATGATTTCGTACTTCGGCATGGCGAACTCGCCCAGACGCAGCGGCGGGCGCATACCGTATGAGCTCCAGTCAGGTGAACGGCGATAGAGTGCTGGCGTCAACGAGAACTGTTTTTTAAAAGCTCGGGTGAATGTTTGTTGCGAGTCGAAACGATACTGCAGGGCAATATCAAGAATGGGCCGCGCGGTCAGGCGTAAGGCCACCGCAGATTTAGATAAACGACGTGCGCGAATATAGGCACCGATAGCATGACCGGTGACATCCTTGAACATCCTTTGCAGATGCCACTTGGAATAGCCTGCTTTAGCCGCCACATTATCCAGTGACAAAGGCTGGTCAAGATGACCTTCCAGCCAGGTTAGCAGGTCGCGAATAATTCCAGCCTGATCCATATACTATCCTCATCCTTAAAACAGCAGGTGCCTGATAACAGGTTAGCGGATAATAGCATTTTTTGATGTTTTAGCATTCAGTGTTTTTTTTGCTCATTAATGCTTTTTGTCCTGCGTTTTGGGTGAATATATTCTAATCCTGTGATCTTGCTACATTTTTGTCTAACGTGTTGAATAATCGCTCAACGTAATATTAAGAAATGGTAACAATATGAAATATAAGACATTGCTCTTAACAGCCTTCCTGCTGATAGCGGGCCGCGCGGCGCAGGCGGAACAGATTGGTTCTGTCGACACCGTGTTTAAAATGTTTGGGCCGGACCACAAAATTGTGGTGGAGGCGTTTGACGATCCGGATGTGAAAAACGTCACCTGCTACGTTAGCCGGGCAAAAACCGGGGGGATAAAAGGCGGTCTGGGGCTGGCCGAGGATACATCCGATGCGGCCATCTCCTGCCAGCAGGTCGGGCCGGTTGAACTGAGCGAGAAAATCAAAAACGGCAAAGCGCAGGGGGATGTGGTGTTCCAGAAACGGACGTCGCTGGTCTTCAAAAAGCTGCAGGTGGTGCGTTTTTACGATGCTAAACGTAACACCCTGGCCTACCTTGCTTACTCCGACAAAGTAGTGGAAGGCTCACCGAAAAACGCGATTAGCGCGGTGCCGATTATGCCATGGCGGGAATAAAAAAAACGGCGCGAAAGCGCCGTTTTTTATGGTGCTGACTGTGGGATCACTCCTGCAGGTCACCGCAGAAACGATAGCCTTCACCGTGGATCGTGGCGATGATTTCCGGCGTATCTGGCGTAGATTCGAAATGTTTACGAATACGACGGATGGTCACGTCTACAGTACGGTCGTGTGGCTTCAGCTCACGGCCGGTCATTTTCTTCAGCAGTTCTGCACGGGACTGAATTTTGCCCGGGTTTTCACAGAAGTGCAGCATCGCGCGGAATTCACTGCGCGGCAGTTTATACTGCTCACCGTTCGGGCTGATCAGTGAACGGCTATTGATATCGAGTTCCCAGCCGTTGAATTTGTAGCTGTCTACGCTACGACGCTCTTCGCTGACGGTGCCCAGGTTCATGGTGCGGGACAGCAGGTTGCGTGCACGAATGGTTAACTCGCGTGGGTTAAACGGTTTGGTGATGTAGTCATCCGCACCGATTTCCAGGCCAAGGATCTTATCAACTTCGTTATCACGGCCTGTCAGGAACATTAATGCGACGTTCGCCTGTTCACGCAGTTCGCGCGCCAGCAGAAGGCCGTTTTTACCTGGCAGATTGATATCCATAATGACCAGGTTGATATCATTTTCAGAAAGGATCTGATGCATCTCTGCGCCATCGGTCGCTTCAAAGACATCGTAGCCTTCTGCTTCGAAAATGCTCTTCAACGTGTTGCGTGTTACCAACTCGTCTTCAACGATAAGAATGTGCGGGGTCTGCATGTTTGCTACCTAAATTGCCAACTAAATCGAAACAGGAAGTACAAAAGTCCCTGACCTGCCTGATGCATGTCGCAAATTAACATGACCGGGCTAACGTGACTAAAGTACGTAATTGCGTTCTTGATGCACTTTCCATCAACGTCAACAACATCATTAGCTTGGTCGTGGGTACTTTCCCTTTGGACCCGACAGTGTCAAAAACGGCTGTCATCCTAACCATTTTAACAGCAACATAACAGGCTAAGTGACACCTGACACCCAATAAAACTACGCTTCGTTGACATATATCAAGTTCAATTGTAGCACGTTAACAGTTTGATGAAATCATCATAGCTAAATGCTAGCCTTTGTCACAATTTTTCAATAAACCAACTAGTTGCGGATCTTGATTGATAAACGTTACGAATCCAACTTAAATCGCGTATTCACCCTGTCATTATCATTATAAAACATAAGGATAATCAGGTTCTGTTAACATTCTAAATGATTGTTCAGCTACAAAATAGTTTAGCGCTTTTAATTTGTTATGAAACGCTATTTCGGTGATTTGTGTTGCAAAATTGTAAATTCGCGCCGCGTAATATGTTGACGCGCATCACATTAATCCCCGCTAACTGATTAAAAAGAGAGCATAAATGCATCTGTCGATTGTACTGGTCGCGCCAGCCAGAGCTGAAAATATAGGCGCTGCGGCGCGTGCCATGAAGACCATGGGGTTCACCGATTTGCGTATTGTGGACAGCGCTGCTCACCTGGAGCCCGCGGCGCGTTGGGTGGCGCACGGGTCGGGCGATATTCTTGATAATATAACCACTTACGACACGCTCGCCGACGCGCTGCACGATATTTCGTTTACCGTTGCGACCACGGCGCGCAGTCGGGCGAAGTTCCACTATTACGCCACGCCAGCGGAACTGGTACCGATGCTGAGCGAGAAAAGCCAGTGGCTGGAAAAAGCGGCGCTGGTGTTTGGGCGGGAAGATTCAGGATTAACAAACGAAGAACTGGCGCTCGCGGATGTGCTGACGGGGGCTCCAATGGTCGCGGATTACCCGTCCCTGAATTTAGGCCAGGCGGTGATGGTCTATTGTTATCAATTAGCGTCCTTAATACAAATTCCCCAACCGCCAGCGGTGGGTACCGACGAAAACCAACTGGCCGCGCTGCGTACGCGCGTTGACTACCTGCTGATGCAACTTGGCGTGGCGGATGACCAAAAAATGGCTGACTGGCTGCAGCAGCGTCTTGGGCGCCTGGAGCAGCGCGATACGGCAATGCTGCACCGTTTGCTGCACGATATCGAAAAAAAATTAGCCGAGTAAAATGCTGCCATAATTTTTTACTATGGCGTAAGCGTCTGACGTTAAGGGTTGCCTCTGGCGGAATCGGATGAAAATAAATCTGCACGCAGCGGGACGTAAGAATCCGCTGAATTGTGATCAAATTAAAAATTCATTGACTTAAGGTGCCCGATCCTTTAACCCTAAAAGAATACAGCACAGACAGATAATAATGACAGAGTACACAACATCCATGAAACGCATCAGCATCACCACCATTACCACAACCATCATCATTACCACAGGTAACGATGCGGGCTGACGCGTACAGGAAAAACAGAAAAAAGCCCGCACCTGAACAGTGCGGGCTTTTTTTTCGGCTAAAGGAAACGAGGTAGAACCATGCGTGTGTTGAAGTTCGGCGGTACATCAGTGGCAAATGCAGAACGCTTTCTGCGTGTTGCCGATATCCTGGAGAGCAACGCCAGGCAGGGACAGGTCGCGACCGTTCTCTCTGCGCCGGCAAAAATCACTAACCACCTGGTGGCGATGATTGAAAAGACCATTGGCGGTCAGGATGCACTTCCGAACATTAGCGATGCCGAGCGTATCTTCGCCGAGCTGCTTCAGGGGCTGGCGGAGGCACAGCCAGGTTTCCCGCTCGTACAGCTGAAAGTCTTCGTAGAACAAGAATTTGCCCAGATTAAACATGTGCTGCACGGTATCAGCCTGCTGGGTCAGTGCCCGGACAGCATCAACGCGGCGTTAATTTGCCGCGGTGAGAAACTCTCTATCGCCATCATGGCGGGCCTGCTGGAAGCGCGCGGGCATCACGTCACGGTGATTGATCCGGTTGAAAAACTGCTGGCGGTGGGCCACTACCTCGAATCCACCGTTGATATTGCTGAATCAACCCGCCGCATCGCTGCGAGCAAAATTCCTTCTGACCATATGATCCTGATGGCGGGCTTCACCGCCGGCAATGAAAAGGGTGAACTGGTGGTGCTGGGCCGTAACGGCTCTGATTACTCTGCTGCCGTGCTGGCCGCCTGTTTACGCGCGGACTGTTGCGAGATCTGGACTGACGTTGACGGCGTATACACCTGCGACCCGCGCCAGGTACCGGACGCCAGGCTGCTGAAGTCGATGTCTTACCAGGAGGCGATGGAGCTTTCCTACTTCGGCGCGAAAGTGCTTCACCCTCGTACCATCTCCCCCATTGCCCAGTTCCAGATCCCTTGCCTGATTAAAAATACCGGTAACCCGCAAGCGCCTGGCACGCTGATTGGCGCCAGCACAGACGAAGATGGCCTGCCGGTGAAAGGCATCTCCAACCTCAACAACATGGCAATGTTCAGCGTCTCCGGGCCTGGTATGAAAGGGATGGTTGGCATGGCGGCGCGCGTGTTTGCCGCAATGTCACGCAATGGGATCTCTGTGGTGCTGATCACCCAGTCCTCATCGGAATACAGCATCAGCTTCTGCGTGCCGCAGGGTGACTGTCTGCGCGCCCGTCGTGCGCTGGAAGAAGAGTTCTATCTGGAGCTGAAAGAAGAGCTGCTGGAGCCGTTATCCATTCAGGAACGTCTTGCGGTTATCTCCGTGGTTGGCGACGGTATGCGCACGCTGCGCGGTATCTCCGCCAAATTCTTTGCCGCGCTGGCGCGTGCCAATATTAATATCGTGGCGATTGCCCAGGGCTCATCCGAGCGTTCTATTTCGGTGGTGGTTGATAACGATGATGCGACTACCGGCGTACGCGTGGTTCATCAGATGCTGTTCAACACCGATCAGGTGATTGAGCTGTTCCTGATTGGCGTGGGCGGCGTTGGCGGTGCGCTGCTGGAGCAGGTGAAGCGTCAGCAGGAGTGGTTGAAGAAGAAGCATATCGATCTGCGCGTCTGCGGGATCGCCAACTCAAAAGCGCTGCTGACCAACGTTCACGGGCTGAACCTGGAAAACTGGCAGGCCGAGTTGAACGAGGCAAAAGAGCCGTTCAACCTGGGGCGTCTGATCCGTCTGGTGAAAGAGTATCACCTGCTGAACCCGGTGATTGTCGATTGTACGTCGAACCAGGCGGTTGCCGATCAGTACGCGGACTTCCTGCGCGAAGGCTTCCATGTGGTCACGCCGAACAAAAAGGCCAACACCTCGTCGATGGATTACTATCACCAGCTGCGTCTGGCGGCGAGCAAATCGCGTCGCAAGTTCCTGTACGACACCAATGTGGGGGCGGGCCTGCCGGTTATCGAAAACCTGCAGAACCTGCTGAACGCGGGCGACGAACTGCAACGTTTCTCCGGCATTCTCTCCGGTTCGCTGTCCTTTATTTTCGGTAAGCTGGATGAAGGGATGAGCCTCTCAGAAGCAACCCGCGCCGCGCGTGAACTGGGCTACACCGAGCCGGATCCGCGTGACGATCTCTCCGGTATGGACGTGGCGCGCAAACTGCTTATTCTGGCGCGCGAAACGGGCCGTGAGCTGGAGCTTTCCGATATCGTGATAGAACCCGTGCTGCCGGCTGAATTTGACAGCAGCGGTGACGTCATCGCCTTTATGGATAATTTACCGCAGTTGGATGACGTTTTTGCCGCACGCGTGGCGAAAGCCCGTGATGAAGGTAAGGTATTGCGCTATGTTGGCAACATTGAAGAAGATGGCGTGTGCCGGGTGAAGATTGCCGAAGTCGATGGCAACGATCCGTTGTACAAAGTCAAAAACGGCGAAAACGCCCTGGCGTTTTACAGCCACTATTATCAGCCATTGCCGCTGGTGCTTCGCGGCTATGGCGCAGGGAACGATGTTACGGCGGCGGGTGTGTTTGCCGATCTGCTGCGTACCCTGTCATGGAAGTTAGGAGTTTAACATGGTCAAAGTTTATGCCCCGGCTTCCAGCGCCAATATGAGCGTCGGGTTTGATGTGCTGGGTGCGGCGGTGACGCCGGTGGACGGTTCACTATTGGGCGATACGGTCACGGTGGAAGCGGCAGAAAGTTTCAGCCTGAATAACGTGGGACGTTTTGCCAGCAAGCTGCCGTCCGAACCGCGCGAGAATATTGTCTATCAGTGCTGGGAGCGCTTCTGTCAGGAGATCGGGAAAAACGTGCCGGTCGCCATGACGCTGGAAAAAAGTATGCCGATTGGCTCTGGCCTGGGGTCAAGTGCCTGCTCTGTTGTGGCCGCGCTGGTGGCGATGAATGAGCACTGCGGCAAACCCCTGAACAATAGCCGTCTGCTGGGGTTAATGGGTGAGCTGGAAGGCCGCATCTCTGGCAGTATCCACTACGATAACGTCGCGCCGTGTTTCCTCGGCGGTATGCAGTTGATGATCGAAGAAAATGGCATCATCAGCCAGCAAGTGCCAGGGTTTGATGAGTGGCTGTGGGTGCTGGCCTACCCGGGTATCAAAGTGTCTACCGCGGAAGCGCGGGCGATCCTGCCTGCGCAGTATCGTCGTCAGGACTGCATCGCCCACGGGCGTCACCTGGCAGGCTTTATTCACGCCTGTTATACCCGTCAGCCACAGCTGGCGGCGAAATTGATGAAAGATGTGATTGCCGAACCGTATCGTACGAAGTTGCTGCCTGGCTTTAATGAGGCGCGACAGGCATCGCTTGATATTGGCGCGCAGGCGTGCGGCATCTCCGGCTCCGGCCCGACGCTGTTCGCCCTGTGCGATAAGCCAGACACCGCGCAGCGCGTGGCGGACTGGCTCTCTAAACACTACCTGCAAAATCAGGAAGGCTTTGTTCATATTTGCCGTCTGGACACGGCTGGCGCACGAGTACTGGGATAACGAATGAAACTCTATAATCTGAAAGATCATAACGAGCAGGTCAGCTTCGCGCAGGCGGTGACTCAGGGACTGGGCAAAAATCAGGGGCTGTTCTTCCCTCACGATCTCCCTGAATTCCAGCTGACCGACATTGATGAGCTGCTGAAGCAGGACTTTGTCACGCGCAGCACAAAAATTTTGTCTGCGTTTATCGGCGACGAAATCCCGCAGGAGTTGCTGGAAGAACGCGTACGTGCGGCGTTCGCCTTCCCGGCACCGGTTCAGCAGGTTGAGCCGGATGTGGGCTGTCTGGAGCTGTTCCACGGCCCAACGCTGGCGTTTAAAGACTTCGGCGGCCGCTTTATGGCGCAGATGCTTACCCACATCAGCGGCGACAAGCCGGTCACCATTCTGACCGCTACCTCCGGGGATACCGGTGCCGCCGTGGCGCATGCTTTTTACGGTCTGAAGAACGTCCGCGTGGTGATCCTCTATCCGAAAGGCAAGATCAGCCCACTCCAGGAAAAACTGTTCTGCACCCTCGGCGGCAACATTGAAACCGTGGCGGTAGATGGCGACTTCGATGCCTGTCAGGCGCTGGTGAAACAGGCCTTCGATGATGAAGAGCTGAAAGCCGCGCTGGGGCTCAACTCTGCTAACTCCATTAACATCAGCCGCCTGCTGGCGCAGATTTGCTACTACTTTGAAGCGGTTGCCCAACTGCCGCAAGAGGCGCGTAATCAGCTGGTGGTTTCGGTACCGAGCGGAAACTTTGGCGACCTGACAGCGGGCCTGCTGGCGAAATCCCTCGGGCTGCCGGTGAAACGCTTTATTGCGGCGACTAACGCCAACGACACCGTGCCACGCTTCCTGAAAGATGGTAAATGGGCGCCGAACGCGACCCAGGCGACGCTCTCTAACGCGATGGACGTGTCACAGCCAAACAACTGGCCGCGCGTGGAAGAGCTGTTCCGCCGTAAAGTGTGGCGTCTGGGCGATCTGGGCTATGCGGCGGTCACCGATGAAACCACCAAAAGCACTATGCGTGAGCTGAAAGCGGTGGGGTATACCTCTGAACCGCATGCGGCGATTGCTTACCGTGCGCTGCGCGACCAGCTTAATCCTGGCGAGTATGGCCTGTTCCTGGGGACGGCGCATCCGGCAAAATTCAAAGAGAGCGTGGAAGAGATTCTGGGTGAAACGCTACCGCTGCCGAAAGAGCTGGCGGATCGCGCTGACCTGCCGCTGCTCTCTCATGAGCTGCCAGCGGATTTTGCCGCGCTGCGTAAGCTGATGATGACCCGAGCGTGATTTTTTGCCCGGTGGCGTTGCGCTTACCGGGCCTGCAACGATCTCAATCGTAGCCGGGTAAGCGAAGCGCCACCCGGCTTTTTTGTGAAGAAAATAAGGAGAAAAATAGCAGGGAAAAAGCAGAAATTCCCAATAAATGCGGTCACTTAGCGTTTAGGATTGCAGAGAATAACATCCCCGGTTCCCCTCACGTAATCTCCTTACATCGGCCCACGTTGGGTAAGAATCATAAGGAGTCACCGATGTCTAAACTGAAACCTGCGCTGATTGCGCTTTCACTGATGCTGGTCGCTCCCATGGCGGTACAGGCATCCGAAATCACCCTGGTTCCGGCGGTTAAACTGCAGATTGGCGATCGGGATAATAACGGCCATTACTGGGACGGCGGCCGCTGGCGCGACCATGACTGGTGGAAGGCGCATTATGAGTGGCGCGATAACCACTGGCGTCCACATGATGAGCATCGCGATCGTGACGATCGTCATGACCACCGCCACGACGATCACCGACCAGGCCCGGACTGGAAGCATCACTAATACAAACCCCGCCAGCAGGCGGGGTTGTTTTTTTACTGTTCGTGGCGCTTAAACACCAGTTCCCCTTTCCCTGACGCTTCCTCGTCAAAGAAATACCCCTCGCTGTTGAATCCGGTGAGCTGCTCTGGCTTCGTCAGGCGGTTTTGAATGATGTAGCGGCTCATCAGGCCACGCGCTTTTTTGGCATAAAAGCTGATGACCTTAAACTTGCCGTTTTTCTCATCAAGGAAGACCGGTTTAATAATTTCCGCATCGAGCTTTTTCGGCTTCACCGATTTGAAGTATTCATCGGAGGCGAGGTTAATCACCACGTTATCCCCCTGCGCGTGCAGGGCTGCGTTCAGCTTATCGGTGATAATGTCGCCCCAGAAATGGTACAGATCTTTGCCTTTGGCGTTTTCCAGGCGGATGCCCATCTCCAGACGATAGGGCTGCATCAGATCCAGCGGGCGCAGCACGCCGTACAGGCCTGAAAGCATACGCAGATGCTGCTGGGCAAAATCGAAATCGGCTTCGCTGAACTCTTCTGCCTGCAGGCCGGTATAGACATCGCCCTTGAAGGCCAGAAGCGCCTGGCGCGCATTCGCAGGAGTAAAGTCAGGATGCCACTCATGGAAGCGGGTCGCGTTGAGATCGGCGAGCTTATCACTGATGCTCATCAGCGAGGCGATTTGCGGCGCGGAGAGCTTACGCGCCTCGTGAATCAGCTGTTGCGAGTAGTCCAGCAGTTCAGGCTGGGTATAACGCTCGGTCGCGAGCGGGCTCTGGTAGTCGAGCGTTTTTGCAGGTGAAATCAGAATCAGCATATCCAGTCCTTGCAGGAAATTTAAGGCGACTTTAGCAAAAAATCGCCCTGAATTGATCGATAGCTGTTATTGCCGCGGCAAATCATCCCACGTGCCGGGCGCAATCTGCGATTTGATTTCGGGATAGCGCGAGGCGTCAAACACCGGCGGAACCCCCAGCTTGCGCTGGCGAAGGTAGTCCCGGGCGATGAGGGTAACCACGGGCGAGAGCAGCAAAATCGCCGTCAGGTTGGTGATCGCCATCAGCGCCATAATCACGTCCGCCAGTTGCCAGACCACCGGCATGCTAAGCAGAGAACCCACGATGACCATCAGCAACATGCCCAGGCGCAACAGGTTGAGCATGGGGCGAGAGTTGAGCTTCAGGAAAATGAGGTTGTTCTCGGCGTAAAGGTAATTGACGACCATTGAGCTGAAGGCGAACAACAGCAGAATGAGCGAAACAAATCCCGCTCCCCAGCCACCGGTAAGGTTCACCAGCGCCTGCTGAAGAAGCTGTATCCCGCCGGCTTCCGTTGAGTGAGAGATTGGGCCTGCCAGCAGCAAGATCATGGCGCTGGAGGAGCAGATAATAATCGTGTCCGTGAAGACGCCAATCATTTGCACAATGCCTTGCGCGGCCGGGTGAGGGGGCCAGGAAGCGGCCGCCGCCGCGGCATTGGGGGTAGACCCCATTCCGGCTTCGTTAGAGAACATACCGCGCTGAAAACCCGCCATCAGCGCCTGGCTAAAGGTATAGCCCAGCGCACCCGAAGCCGCTTCACGCCAGCCAAAGGCGCTGCTGAAAATGGTCGCAATCACATCCGGCACCTGGTCGATATGCAACGCAGCGACCAGCAGGCTGGCCGCAACCCAGAGCAAGGCCATAATGGGAACCAGCCACTGCATCAGGCGGGCTGTACCCTTAAGACCGGTAGAGATGGTCAGCAGTATGCAGAGGGCTAACCCCGCGCCGGTGAGCCATTCCGGACAGGCGAAGGCATAGCGCAGGGCATGGGCGACAGAATTTGCCTGGACGGTGTTGAAAATCAGGCCATAGGCGACGAGTAAGAAAAGTGAGAACAGCACGCCCATCCAGCGCATTCCTAAGCCGCGCGCCATGTACCAGGCAGGGCCACCGCGAAACTGGCCATGATGATCTTTTTCTTTATAGAGCTGGGCGAGAGAGCATTCGGCAAAGGACGTTGCCATGCCGATAATTGCCGTCACCCACATCCAGAAAACCGCCCCCGGCCCACCGGCGCTGATAGCCAGCGCGACCCCCGCCAGGTTACCGCTGCCAAGCCGTGCCGCAAGGCTGGTGCACAGCGCCTGGAACGAGGTTAATCCACCGGGTTGTGGCGTGACGCTGTTTTTCAGACTTCTGCCAAATTTGCGGATATAACGAAACTGGATAAAACCGCTGCGTAACGTAAACCATATACCTGCTGCCAGAAGCAGGTATATCATTATCGAACCCCAGAGCACTTCGTTAATAAAGAAAAAGAAATCAGGCATTAACGTCCCTCTTGTTGATGCCAGGGCAATTATGTAAGCGCTACCACATATTGAGCGTGCTGTTACTTAGCTGCCTGTTAATATTTCGAGTTTATCATACAATGGTGAAGCGCACTGTCTGCGGTTGCGCTACCCCTCCGTCGTGTTATCATCAGGGCAGACCGGTTACATCCCCCTAACAAGTAAACCTGTCATTTTTCCGCTGCAGACATGCTGTCGGTAGCGTGAATTATCCAGGGCACGTTAAAAGAGAAACACTATCATGACGGATAAATTGACCTCCCTTCGTCAGTTCACCACTGTCGTAGCTGACACCGGAGATATCGCGGCAATGAAGCTGTACCAGCCGCAGGATGCCACAACTAACCCTTCTCTGATCCTTAACGCCGCACAGATCCCTGAGTATCGCAAACTGATTGACGACGCTGTGACCTGGGCGAAAGCACAGAGCAACGACCGCGCGCAGCAGGTTGTGGATGCCACTGATAAACTGGCAGTGAACATCGGTCTGGAGATCCTTAAACTGGTTCCTGGCCGTATCTCTACCGAAGTGGATGCGCGTCTCTCCTACGACACCGAAGCGTCTATCGCGAAAGCCAAACGTCTGATCAAAATGTATAACGATGCGGGTATCAGCAACGACCGTATCCTGATCAAACTGGCTTCTACCTGGCAGGGTATTCGCGCGGCTGAACAGCTGGAAAAAGACGGTATCAACTGTAACCTGACGCTGCTGTTCTCCTTCGCGCAGGCGCGTGCATGTGCGGAAGCGGGCGTATACCTGATTTCTCCATTCGTGGGCCGTATTCTGGACTGGTACAAAGCCAATACCGACAAGAAAGAGTACGCTGCATCTGAAGATCCGGGCGTGATTTCCGTGACTGAAATCTACGAATACTACAAACAGCACGGCTATGAAACCGTTGTTATGGGCGCAAGCTTCCGTAACGTGGGTGAAATCATCGAGCTGGCTGGCTGTGACCGCCTGACCATCGCACCAGCGCTGCTGAAAGAGCTGGCTGAAAGCGAAGGTACCATCGAGCGTAAACTGTCTTACACCGGTGAAGTGAAAGCGCGTCCAGAGCGTATCACCGAATCCGAGTTCCTGTGGCAGCACAACCAGGATCCAATGGCGGTAGACAAACTGGCGGACGGTATCCGTAAGTTTGCTATCGACCAGGAAAAACTGGAAAAAATGATCGGCGATCTGCTGTAATCATTCTGCGTGACCGGGCTCCCGGTCACGCGACTTCTTTCGTACTCTGTCTGAAATTCCCCTCTGCGTGTATCATTCCCTTTAATCAGTACTTATTGAATGGAATGGATATGAATACCTTACGCATCGGCTTAGTGTCGATTTCTGACCGCGCCTCAAGCGGTGTCTATCAGGATAAAGGCATCCCTGCTCTTGAAGAGTGGTTGGGCAGCGCGCTGACCACCCCGTTTGAAATCCAGACCCGCCTGATCCCGGATGAACAGCCGATCATCGAGCAGACGTTGTGTGAGCTGGTGGATGAGATGAGCTGCCACCTGGTGCTGACGACCGGCGGAACCGGTCCTGCACGTCGTGATGTGACGCCAGATGCTACGCTTGCTATAGCTGACCGCGAAATGCCGGGCTTCGGTGAACAGATGCGCCAGATCAGCCTGCACTTTGTTCCAACAGCGATCCTCTCCCGTCAGGTGGGGGTGATTCGCAAGCAGGCGCTAATCCTGAATCTGCCAGGGCAACCTAAGTCGATTAAAGAGACGCTCGAAGGGCTAAAAGCGGATGATGGCAGCGTGATCGTCCACGGGATCTTTGCAAGTGTACCGTATTGTATACAGCTACTGGACGGGCCGTATGTCGAAACCGATGACAAAGTAGTAGCAGCATTTCGTCCTAAAAGCGCACGCCGCGAAACAATCTCCTGAAAATAATCATTATGTGACATTAGCTGAAGCTGCTGTGGTGTGCTAAAAGTTTTACGGTATAGTAATTTTTTCTTTACGATGGCTGTAATAATAATTCCACAACACACGCTAAATGGTTCGCTATGTCACATAACACCCGACCTCTGAATCGACAGGACTACAAAACTCTTACGCTCGCGGCCCTGGGCGGCGCGCTGGAGTTTTACGATTTCATCATCTTTGTTTTCTTTGCCGCCGTGGTGGGGGAGTTGTTCTTCCCGGCGGATATCCCGGAATGGCTGCGTCAGGTGCAAACCTTCGGTATTTTTGCTGCCGGGTATCTGGCGCGTCCTCTTGGTGGGATTGTGATGGCGCACTTTGGCGATCTTGTCGGGCGCAAAAAGATGTTTACCCTCAGTATCCTGCTGATGGCCGTGCCGACGTTGGCCATTGGTCTGCTGCCAACCTACGCCTCGATGGGCATTCTCGCCCCGTTATTGTTGCTGCTGATGCGTATTCTTCAGGGGGCGGCCATCGGTGGTGAAGTGCCGGGGGCGTGGGTGTTTGTCGCGGAGCATGTTCCGGCGCGCCGCATTGGTATCGCCTGCGGAACCTTAACCGCGGGGCTAACGGTGGGGATTTTGCTCGGTTCCGTGGTCGCGACAATTGTGAATACCAGCATGACGCAACAGGCCGTACACGACTGGGGCTGGCGTCTGCCGTTCCTGCTGGGCGGGGCGTTTGGCCTGGTGGCGATGTACCTGCGCCGTTGGCTCCAGGAGACACCGATTTTCCTCGAAATGCAGCAGCGCAAAGCGCTGGCACAAGAGTTGCCCGTTAAAGCCGTCGTGGTGCGTCATAAAAAAGCGGTGGTGCTGTCAATGCTGCTTACCTGGTTGCTCTCGGCAGGCATTGTGGTGGTGATTTTGATGTCGCCGGTCTGGCTGCAAAAGCAGTACGGCTTTGCCCCGGCGGTGACCTTACAGGCGAACAGTATCGCCACGGTTATGCTCTGCTTCGGCTGCCTGGCCGCCGGGCTGGCTGCAGATCGGTTCGGCGCCAGCGTAACCTTTATCGTTGGCAGCCTGTTACTGGCGGGCTCAAGCTGGGCGTTTTACCATCTGGCCGGGAGTCATCCTGAACAGCTGTTCCTTTTATACGGCGTGGTAGGGCTGTGCGTTGGCGTGGTGGGGGCGGTGCCTTATGTGATGGTTCGGGCCTTCCCGCCAGAAGTCCGCTTCACCGGGATCTCATTCTCATACAATGTTTCATATGCCATCTTCGGTGGACTGACGCCGATTGCGGTTACGGTATTGATGGGCGTGTCACCGCTGGCACCTGCCTGGTATGTGCTGGCGTTGTCGTTGATGGGGCTGGTGTTGGGGATTTGGCTTCGCCAGAAGGGAGAATGTCGTGCCCGCGAGGCGGACACGACAGAGGGATCAGTGTTTTTCACCAATCGGTAAAATGGTGCGGTCAAACTGCTCGTTCAGCACTTCACCCATTGCCAGGTAGATAGCGCTTGCGCCGCAAACCAGACCAATCCAGCCTGCAACGTGAACGATGCCTTCGTTGTCCACCAGATGACCAATCGCCAGCAGGGCGAACAGCACGGTCAGGCTCAGGAAGACAAACTGCAGTGCGCGGTTACCCTTGAGGGTGCCGAAGAACATGAACAGGGTGAAGACACCCCACAGGCCCAGGTAAACGCCCAGGAAATGGGCGTTTGCCGCCTCTGCCAGGCCCATTTTAGGCATAAGCAGAATGGCGACCAGGGTCAGCCAGAAGGAACCGTAAGAGGTAAAGGCGGTTAAGCCGAAGGTATTGCCTTTCTTATATTCCAGCAGGCCCGCGAAGATTTGCGCGATACCGCCGTAAAAAATGCCCATCGCCAGGATAATGCCGTCCATCGGGAACATCCCGATGTTGTGCAGGTTCAGCAGAATGGTGGTCATGCCAAAACCCATCAGGCCCAGCGGAGCCGGATTAGCCAACTTAGTGTTGCCCATAAGTCCTCAAAAAAATCATCATTAATATGGTGAAATGGTTAAACCCGCGACAGTACTCCCTGAAGGGGCGCGGCATCATAATGGGCGCAAACGATGCCGTCTATGATCTCGTCAGGGTGAAATTAAAATTTTTTTATCCTTCCCCCCTTGATGGATGACGTTGCGACCCCATCTTGTAAGCAACCGCAGTGTGTGGACCTGAAAAAAATCAAATCTGGGCAGTTGAAAAAGCACGTTCTGCCCTTATTACAGGTACACAACCACATGTTGACTGAATTTTTAGTGGAGACGTTTAGATGGGTAAAATTATTGGTATCGACCTGGGTACTACCAACTCTTGTGTAGCGATTATGGATGGCACTACTGCACGTGTGCTGGAGAACGCCGAGGGCGATCGCACCACGCCTTCTATCATTGCCTATACCCAGGATGGTGAAACTCTGGTTGGTCAGCCGGCTAAACGTCAGGCAGTGACGAACCCGCAAAACACCCTGTTTGCGATTAAACGCCTGATTGGCCGCCGCTTCCAGGACGAAGAAGTTCAGCGTGACGTTTCTATCATGCCTTACAAAATCATCGCAGCAGATAACGGCGATGCATGGCTTGATGTGAAAGGCACCAAAACAGCACCACCTCAGATCTCTGCTGAAGTGCTGAAAAAAATGAAGAAAACCGCAGAAGATTACCTGGGTGAGCCGGTAACTGAAGCAGTTATCACCGTTCCTGCGTACTTCAACGATGCTCAGCGTCAGGCAACCAAAGATGCTGGCCGTATCGCAGGTCTGGAAGTAAAACGTATCATCAACGAACCAACCGCTGCTGCTCTGGCTTACGGTCTGGATAAAGAAGTTGGCAACCGTACTATCGCGGTTTACGACCTGGGTGGTGGTACCTTCGATATCTCTATTATCGAAATCGACGAAGTAGACGGCGAAAAAACCTTCGAAGTTCTGGCAACCAACGGTGATACGCACCTGGGTGGTGAAGACTTCGATACTCGTCTGATCAACTATCTCGTTGACGAATTTAAGAAAGATCAGGGCATTGACCTGCGTAACGACCCGCTGGCTATGCAGCGCCTGAAAGAAGCCGCTGAGAAAGCGAAGATCGAACTCTCTTCCGCTCAGCAGACCGACGTGAACCTGCCGTACATTACTGCAGACGCGACCGGTCCTAAGCACATGAACATCAAAGTGACCCGTGCGAAACTGGAAAGCCTGGTAGAAGATCTGGTGAACCGTTCTATCGAGCCACTGAAAGTTGCACTGCAGGATGCTGGCCTGTCCGTGTCTGATATCAACGACGTTATCCTCGTTGGTGGCCAGACCCGTATGCCGATGGTTCAGAAGAAAGTGGCTGAATTCTTTGGTAAAGAACCACGTAAAGACGTTAACCCGGATGAAGCAGTGGCAATTGGTGCTGCGGTTCAGGGCGGCGTTCTGACCGGTGATGTTAAAGACGTTCTGCTGCTGGACGTTACCCCACTGTCTCTGGGTATCGAGACCATGGGTGGCGTAATGACGGCGCTGATCAGCAAAAACACCACCATCCCAACCAAGCACAGCCAGGTGTTCTCTACCGCTGAAGATAACCAGTCTGCGGTAACCATCCATGTGCTGCAGGGTGAGCGTAAGCGTGCGTCTGATAACAAATCTCTGGGTCAGTTCAACCTGGATGGTATTAACCCGGCACCACGCGGCATGCCGCAGATCGAAGTGACCTTCGATATCGATGCTGACGGTATTCTGCACGTTTCCGCGAAAGACAAAAACAGCGGTAAAGAGCAGAAGATCACCATTAAGGCCTCTTCCGGTCTGAACGAGGAAGAGATCCAGAAAATGGTTCGTGAAGCGGAAGCCAACGCGGAATCTGACCGTAAGTTCGAAGAACTGGTTCAGACCCGTAACCAGGGTGACCATCTGCTGCACAGCACTCGTAAGCAGGTTGAAGAAGCAGGCGATAAACTGCCAGCGGAAGACAAAACTGCTATCGAAGCTGCACTGAGCGCGCTGGAAACGTCTCTGAAAGGCGAAGACAAAGCGGATATCGAAGCGAAGATGCAGGAGCTGGCACAGGCTTCTCAGAAGCTGATGGAAATCGCTCAGCAGCAGCATGCCCAGCAGCAGGCAGGCGCTGACGCTTCAGCGAACAACGCGAAAGACGACGACGTTGTCGACGCTGAGTTCGAAGAAGTTAAAGACAAAAAATAATCGCCCTGATGCAGGGTAATTAATCGGCACGGGCGTAGGAGAACTCTCCACGCCCGTGCTCGCATGTTAAGGGGCTTAAAAAAACCAATGGCAAAGCAAGACTATTACGAGATTTTAGGCGTTCCGAAAACTGCGGAAGAGCGTGAAATCAAAAAGGCGTATAAGCGCCTGGCCATGAAATTCCACCCGGATCGCAACCAGGGTGACAAAGAGGCTGAAGCTAAATTTAAAGAGATCAAAGAAGCCTACGAAGTCCTGACCGATGCACAAAAACGTGCGGCCTATGACCAGTACGGTCACGCAGCCTTTGAACAGGGCGGCATGGGTGGCGGTGGATTCGGTGGCGGCGGCTTTGGCGGTGGCGCTGATTTCAGCGATATCTTTGGCGATGTTTTCGGCGATATCTTCGGTGGTGGCCGCGGTCGTCAACGCGCAGCGCGTGGTGCGGATCTGCGCTACAACATGGAGCTGACGCTGGAAGAGGCCGTTCGCGGTGTCACCAAAGAGATCCGTATCCCGACGCTGGAAGAGTGTGACGTTTGCCATGGCAGCGGTGCGAAAGCGGGTACGCAGCCACAAACCTGTCCAACCTGTCACGGTTCCGGTCAGGTGCAGATGCGTCAGGGCTTCTTCGCCGTCCAGCAGGCGTGTCCGCACTGTCATGGTCGTGGGACGCTGATTAAAGATCCATGCACCAAATGCCACGGCCACGGTCGCGTTGAGAAAACCAAAACCCTGTCCGTTAAAATCCCGGCTGGCGTAGATACGGGCGACCGCATCCGTCTGGCAGGTGAAGGCGAAGCAGGTGAGCACGGCGCACCAGCAGGCGATCTGTACGTTCAGGTGCAGGTGAAACAGCACGCTATCTTTGAGCGTGAAGGCAACAACCTCTACTGTGAAGTCCCGATCAACTTTGCTATGGCAGCGCTCGGTGGCGAAATTGAAGTGCCTACACTGGATGGGCGCGTGAACCTGAAAATCCCAGGCGAAACGCAGACCGGTAAGCTGTTCCGCATGCGCGGTAAAGGCGTGAAATCCGTTCGCGGTGGTGCGCAGGGCGACCTGCTGTGCCGCGTGGTGGTTGAAACCCCGGTTGGCCTGAACGACAAGCAGAAACAGCTGTTAAAAGAGCTGCAGGAAAGCTTTGGCGGCCCGACGGGTGAGAAAAACAGCCCACGCTCCAAAAGCTTCTTCGATGGCGTCAAAAAATTCTTCGATGATTTGACCCGCTAAATCGTTAGCTGGTAACTATCCTTTAAAAACCCGGAAGCGATTCCGGGTTTTTTATTTCTTGTTCGAAAGCTCGGTTAAACTGAGTATATATTCAATATTAATCTGTTTTTACCGATTTGTTTGCGCTGATATTATGATTTTATCGAGGTATTGTTGTAAAAGAGAGAATTAACGTGAAATTACTACACCGTTTCTTTAGCAGTGAAGCATCCGGCGGCGTGATCCTGATTATTGCTGCTGCGGCCGCGATGCTGCTCGCCAACATGGGCATGACGCGCGATCTCTATCACGCATTTCTGGAAACGCCCGTCGAGCTTAAGGTCGGCGCGCTGGAAATCAACAAGAACATGCTGCTGTGGATCAACGATGCGCTGATGGCGGTGTTCTTCCTGCTGGTGGGGCTTGAGGTGAAACGTGAGCTGGTGATGGGCTCGTTAGCCAGTCGCCAGCGCGCAGCGTTTCCGGTGATCGCCGCCATTGGCGGGATGGTCGTTCCGGCGCTGCTCTTCCTCGCGTTTGCCTGGCAGGATCCTGTCGCGCGTGACGGGTGGGCGATCCCGGCGGCAACGGATATCGCGTTTGCGCTTGGCGTTTTAGCGTTGCTCGGGAGCCGGGTTCCGGTTGCACTGAAAATCTTCCTGATGGCGCTGGCGATCATTGATGACCTGGGGGCTATCGTCATTATCGCGCTGTTCTACACCAGCGATCTGTCGATTCTATCGCTGAGCGTGGCAGCAGGGGCGATTGCAGTCCTGGCGCTGTTGAACATTTTCAATGTCCGTCGCATTGGAATTTACATCCTTGTGGGGATGGTGTTGTGGACGGCGGTGCTGAAATCGGGTGTCCATGCCACGCTGGCCGGGGTGATCGTCGGCTTCTTTGTGCCGCTTAAGCCGCAGGAGGGTAAATCACCGGCCAAACAACTGGAGCATGTGCTGCACCCGTGGGTCGCCTTTATGATCCTGCCGCTGTTTGCGTTTGCCAACGCGGGTGTTTCCCTGGGAGGGGTTACGCTGGAGGGGCTCACTTCCGTGCTGCCGCTGGGTATTATTGCCGGGCTGTTTATTGGTAAACCGCTGGGGATCAGCCTGTTCTGCTGGCTGGCGCTGAAGTTTAAGCTGGCATCGTTGCCGAACGGCACAACATTTGGTCAGATTATGGCGGTCGGCGTGCTGTGCGGTATCGGATTTACCATGTCGATCTTTATCTCGACGCTGGCGTTTGGTGCAAACGCGCCTGAGCTGATTATCTGGGCAAAACTCGCCATTCTTATCGGTTCATTACTGGCCGCAGTTATTGGTTATACCTTATTGAAGGTGAAGTTGTCCGGGCAGGCCGTCCAGGCATAACGGAAAACCGGGAGGAGGTCATTCTTCTCCCGATACACTCAGGGAGAGAAGACGCGATGTCTCATTTGAATTACAACCATCTTTATTACTTCTGGCATGTTTACAAACAAGGCTCGGTGGTAGGGGCGGCAGAAGCTCTTTTTCTGACGCCACAAACTATCACCGGGCAAATCAAAGCGCTGGAAGAACGCCTGCAAGGCAAGCTGTTCAAGCGTAAAGGACGTGGGATAGAGCCAAGCGAGTTGGGTGAACTGGTTTTTCGCTATGCGGACAAGATGTTTACCCTGAGCCAGGAGATGCTGGATATCGTCAACTACCGCAAAGAGTCCAATTTGCTGTTTGACGTGGGCGTGGCGGATGCCCTCTCGAAACGGCTGGTGAGCGGCGTGCTGGATGCAGCGGTGGTTGAAGACGAACAGATCCATTTGCGCTGTTTTGAATCCACACACGAAATGCTGCTGGAGCAGTTGAGCCAGCATAAGCTGGATATGATTATCTCGGATTGCCCCATCGACTCCACGCAGCAGGAGGGGCTGTTCTCGGTCAAGATTGGTGAATGCGGGGTAAGCTTCTGGTGCATTAACCCGCCTCCGGAAAAACCGTTCCCTGCCTGTCTGGAAGAACGCCGCTTGCTGGTGCCGGGAAGGCGCTCCATGCTGGGGCGTAAGCTGCAGAACTGGTTTAACTCTCAGGGGCTGAACGTGGAGATCCTGGGTGAGTTCGATGATGCAGCACTGATGAAAGCGTTTGGTGAGGCGCACAACGCAATCTTTGTTGCGCCGACGCTGTACATGCACGATCTCTATTCAGATAACAAGATTACCGAGATTGGCAGAGTCGATAACGTCATGGAGGAGTACCACGCTATCTTCGCCGAAAGGATGATTCAACACCCGGCGGTGCAGCGTATCTGTAACCGCGACTACTCGGCGCTGTTTACCCCGCCAGCAAACTGAAGGTATAAAAAAACCCGCGTTAAGCGGGTTCTTTAAACAAGCAACAACAAGCGGCGATTAAGCCAGTTTGTTGATCTGCGCGGTCAGGTTTGCTTTATGACGCGCTGCTTTGTTTTTGTGGATCAGACCTTTAGCAGCCTGACGATCCACGATTGGTTGCATTTCGTTAAATGCGTTCTGCGCTGCAGCTTTGTCGCCAGCTTCGATTGCTGCGTATACTTTCTTGATGAAAGTACGCATCATAGAGCGACGGCTTGCGTTGTGCTTACGAGCCTTTTCAGACTGAACGGCACGTTTCTTAGCTGATTTGATATTAGCCAAGTCCAACTCCCAAATATGATCTATGTGGACAATTCAAAGGCCGAGGAATATGCCCTCTTTGCCTTCTTTTGTCAATGGATTTGTGCAAATAAGCGCCGTTAATTAGCGACGCTACGTTACGTAGTGATGGCGCAGGATTCTACCAGCTTGTCTTTCGTGAATACAGCTTTTCGGCATAAAAATCGCAGTTCCGGGACAGATTTTTTTGCTGTGAAAGGTCAGCATGATGAAATCATTACGGCTTTCTGTTTTGTGCAGACAATCGTCGGTTAACCTTAATCGCTGTACAAGGTATACTTTGGCGATTTTCACTGTTTTGAGCCAGACATGAAGCTGATACGCGGCATACATAATCTCAGCAAAGCCCCCCACGGGTGCGTGCTGACCATTGGTAATTTCGACGGCGTGCATCGTGGGCATCAGGCGCTGTTGCAGGGATTGCGTAAAGAAGGGGAGGCGCGTGGCCTTCCCGTGGTAGTGATGATTTTCGAGCCGCAGCCGCTGGAACTGTTCGCGGGCGATAAATCGCCTGCCCGACTTACTCGCCTGCGCGAGAAGTTGCGCTATCTGGCACAGTCCGGTGTGGACTACGTATTGTGTGTCCGTTTTGATCGTCGTTTTGCCGCGCTGACAGCACAAAATTTCGTCAGCGACCTGTTGGTCAAGCGCCTTGGCGTGCAGTTTCTCGCCGTGGGTGATGATTTCCGCTTTGGCGCTGGTCGTCAGGGCGATTTCTTGCTATTACAGAAGGCTGGCCTGGAATATGGTTTTGACGTCACCAGCGCGATGACCTTTTGCGAAGGTGGCGTGCGCGTCAGCAGTACGGCGGTTCGTCAGGCGCTGGCGAATGATGAACTGGAGACCGCAGAGAATTTGCTGGGGCATCCGTTTACCATTTCTGGTCGTGTGGTTCATGGCGATGCGCTGGGCCGTACGATAGGTTTCCCGACGGCGAATATACCGCTGCGTCGTCAGGTCTCCCCGGTTAAAGGGGTATATGCGGTGGAAGTGGCTGGACTGGGCGAGAAACCTTTTTACGGTGTCGCCAATATTGGCACACGTCCTACGGTCGCCGGTGTGCGGCAGCAGCTGGAAGTGCATCTGCTGGACGTTGTAATGGACCTCTACGGTCGCCATATAGATGTCATACTGCGTAAAAAAATACGCAATGAGCAGCGATTTGCCTCGCTGGATGAACTAAAAGCGCAAATCGCGCGAGATGAATTAACGGCCCGCGAGTTTTTTGGGCTTTGAACCCGGCTTAAATGCCTACGTGATAAATACGGAACCGAGAATCTGATGAGTGACTATAAATCAACCCTGAATTTGCCGGAAACAGGGTTCCCGATGCGCGGCGATCTCGCCAAGCGCGAACCGGGAATGCTGGCGCGTTGGACCGATGATGACCTGTACGGCATCATTCGTGCAGCCAAGAAAGGCAAAAAAACCTTCATTCTGCATGATGGCCCTCCATATGCGAATGGCAGCATTCATATTGGTCACTCTGTAAACAAGATTCTGAAAGACATTATCGTGAAGTCCAAAGGACTCGCGGGATATGACTCGCCTTACGTTCCGGGTTGGGACTGCCACGGTCTGCCGATTGAACTGAAAGTTGAGCAGGAATTTGGTAAGCCGGGTGAGAAATTCACCGCGGCGGAATTCCGTGCGAAATGCCGTGAATACGCGGCCACTCAGGTTGACGGCCAGCGTGCAGACTTTATTCGTCTGGGCGTGCTGGGCGACTGGTCGCATCCGTACCTGACCATGGACTTCAAAACCGAAGCCAACATCATCCGTGCGCTGGGTAAAATCATCGGCAATGGCCACCTGCACAAAGGCGCGAAGCCGGTGCACTGGTGCGTGGACTGCCGTTCTGCGCTGGCAGAAGCAGAAGTTGAGTATTACGACAAAACCTCGCCTTCAATCGACGTGGCCTTCGAAGCGGTCGATCAGGATGCGATCAAAGGTAAATTCGGCCTGCCGGGCGTAAGCGGCCCGATCTCGCTGGTTATCTGGACCACCACCCCATGGACGCTGCCTGCTAACCGTGCGATCTCCCTCTCCGGTGAGTTCGAATATGCACTGGTTCAGATTGACGGTCAGGCGCTGATCCTGGCGAAAGATCTGGTGGAAAGCGTGCTGAAACGCGCGAACATCACCGACTACACCGTGCTGGGCACCGTGAAGGGCGATGCGCTGGAGCTGATGCGCTTCAAACACCCGTTCCTGGACTTCGACGTTCCGGCAATCTTGGGCGACCACGTGACGCTGGAAGCCGGTACGGGTGCAGTACATACCGCCGGTGGTCACGGTCCTGACGACTACAACATCAGCCTGAAATATGGTCTGGAAATCGCGAACCCGGTTGGTCCGGACGGATCATACCTGCCTGGTACGTATCCATCGCTGGACGGTATCAACGTCTTCAAAGCGAACGACATCATTGTGGAGATGCTGCGTGAGCGCGGCGCGCTGTTGCACGTTGAGAAAATGCAGCACAGCTACCCGTGCTGCTGGCGTCACAAGACGCCGATCATCTTCCGTGCGACCCCACAGTGGTTCGTCAGCATGGATCAGAAAGGTCTGCGCGAGCAGTCTCTGAAAGAGATCAAAGGCGTGCAGTGGATCCCGGACTGGGGCCAGGCGCGTATTGAATCCATGGTGGCTAACCGTCCTGACTGGTGTATCTCCCGTCAGCGCACCTGGGGCGTGCCGATGTCGCTGTTCGTGCATAAAGAGACGCACGAACTGCACCCGAACACGCTGGAACTGATGGAAGAAGTGGCGAAGCGTGTTGAAGTTGATGGCATTCAGGCGTGGTGGGATCTCGATGCCCGCGATATCCTGGGCGCAGACGCGGACAACTACGAGAAAGTGCCAGATACCCTGGACGTGTGGTTCGACTCCGGGTCTACGCACGCCTCCGTGGTTGACGTGCGCCCTGAGTTTGCCGGTCACGCGGCTGATATGTATCTGGAAGGTTCTGACCAACACCGTGGCTGGTTCATGTCATCCCTGATGATCTCCACCGCCATGAAAGGTAAAGCACCTTACCGTCAGGTACTGACCCACGGTTTCACCGTCGATGGTCAGGGCCGTAAGATGTCCAAATCTATCGGTAATACCGTTTCTCCGCAGGACGTGATGAACAAACTGGGCGCAGACATTCTGCGTCTGTGGGTGGCATCTACCGACTATACCGGCGAAATGGCGGTATCAGATGAGATCCTGAAACGTGCTGCCGACAGCTATCGTCGTATCCGTAACACCGCGCGCTTCCTGCTGGCGAACCTGAATGGTTTCGATCCGGCAAAAGACATGGTGAAACCGGAAGAGATGGTGGTGCTGGATCGCTGGGCGGTAGGCTGTGCGAAAGCGGCGCAGGAAGATATCGTTAAGGCATATGAGTCTTACGATTTCCATGAAGTGGTGCAGCGCCTGATGCGCTTCTGCTCCATCGAAATGGGCTCGTTCTACCTCGACATCATCAAAGACCGCCAGTACACCGCGAAAGCGGACAGCGTGGCGCGTCGTAGCTGCCAGACTGCGCTGTATCACATCGCAGAAGCACTGGTGCGCTGGATGGCGCCAATTATGTCCTTCACCGCGGATGAAATCTGGGGCTACCTGCCAGGTGAGCGTGAGAAGTATGTCTTCACAGGCGAGTGGTACGAAGGTCTGTTCGATCTCTCCAGTACCGAAGCGATGAACGACGCCTTCTGGGACGAGCTGCTGAAAGTGCGTGGCGAAGTGAACAAGGTCATCGAACAGGCGCGTGCAGACAAGAAAGTCGGTGGTTCTCTGGAAGCGGCAGTGACCCTGTACGCAGAACCTGAGCTGGCGGCCAAACTGACGGCGCTGGGCGATGAATTACGATTTGTCCTGTTGACCTCCGGTGCGAAAGTTGCGGATTATGCCGACGCTTCTGCTGACGCTCAGCAGAGCGAACTGCTTAAAGGGCTAAAAGTCGCACTGAGCAAAGCCGAAGGTGAGAAGTGCCCGCGCTGCTGGCACTACACCACCGATGTCGGCCAGGTGGCGGAACACGCAGACATCTGCGGACGCTGTGTAAGCAACGTCGCCGGTGACGGCGAAAAACGTAAGTTTGCCTGATGAGTAAAACTCTCTGTTCAACAGGACTGCGCTGGCTGTGGCTGGTTGTGGTGGTGCTGATTATTGATCTGGGCAGCAAGTTCCTGATCCTCCAGAACTTTGCTCTGGGGGATACGGTTCCGCTGTTCCCGTCGCTTAACCTGCACTATGCGCGTAACTACGGTGCGGCGTTTAGCTTCCTTGCTGACAGCGGTGGCTGGCAGCGCTGGTTCTTTGCGGGTATTGCTATCGGTATCTGTGTGGTGCTGGCGGTGCTGATGTACCGTTCGAAAGCGACACAAAAGCTGAACAACATCGCCTATGCGCTGATCATTGGCGGCGCGTTAGGTAACCTGTTCGATCGCCTGTGGCATGGCTTTGTGGTCGATATGATCGACTTCTACGTCGGCGACTGGCACTTTGCGACCTTTAACCTCGCCGATAGCGCAATTTGTATCGGTGCGGCGTTAATCGTGCTGGAAGGTTTCTTGCCGAAACCCGCCGCGAAAGAGCAGGCTTAATTGTAAATGCCGGGTGGCGCTGCGCTTACCCGGCCTACAGAATTTGTGGCCTCCCGTAGGCCCGGTAAGCGCAGCGCCACCGGGCAACAGGTGACCCAAAACAAGCGAGCAATTTGCATGTCTAAATCCGTACAAAGCAATAGCGCGGTTCTCGTTCACTTCACGCTGAAACTGGATGACGGCTCAACGGCCGAATCCACCCGCAATAACGGCAAACCAGCCCTGTTTCGTCTTGGCGATACGTCGTTATCTGAAGGTCTGGAGCAGCAGCTTCTGGGTCTGAAAGAGGGGGAGAAGAAGGCGTTTTCGCTGGAGCCGGATGCGGCGTTTGGCGTGCCAAGCCCGGATCTTATCCAGTACTTCTCTCGTCGTGAATTTATGGATGCGGGCGAACCGGAAATCGGGGCGATTATGCTCTTTACCGCTATGGATGGCAGCGAAATGCCTGGCGTGATCCGCGAAATCAACGGCGACTCCATCACCGTAGATTTCAACCATCCGCTTGCCGGGCGCACCGTCCATTTTGATATTGAAGTGCTGGAGATCGATCCGGTACTGGAGGCCTGAAATGCAGATCCTGTTGGCTAACCCGCGCGGCTTCTGCGCCGGTGTAGACCGCGCTATCAGCATTGTTGAAAACGCGCTGGAGATTTACGGCGCGCCGATTTACGTGCGTCACGAAGTTGTACATAACCGTTACGTGGTCGACAGCCTGCGTGAACGCGGTGCAATCTTCATTGAGCAGATCAGCGAAGTGCCGGACGGCGCGATCCTGATTTTCTCCGCACACGGTGTCTCCCAGGCGGTACGTAACGAAGCGAAAAGCCGTGATTTGACGGTGTTCGACGCCACCTGTCCGTTGGTAACCAAAGTGCATATGGAAGTGGCGCGCGCCAGCCGTCGCGGTGAAGAGTCGATCCTGATTGGTCATGCGGGTCATCCGGAAGTCGAAGGCACTATGGGCCAGTACAGCAACCCGGAAGGGGGGATGTATCTGGTGGAGTCGCCGGAAGATGTTCTGACGCTGAACGTGAAAAACGAAGCCCGTCTGTCGTTCATGACGCAGACCACGCTTTCAGTTGATGATACGTCGGATGTGATTGACGCATTGCGCCAGCGTTTCCCGAAAATCGTCGGGCCGCGTAAAGATGATATCTGCTACGCAACCACTAACCGCCAGGAAGCGGTGCGTGCGCTGGCTGAACAGGCGGACGTGGTGCTGGTGGTCGGCTCGAAAAACTCCTCTAACTCCAACCGTCTGGCCGAACTGGCGCAGCGCATGGGCAAGGCGGCGTTTCTGATTGACGACGCGACGGACATTCAGGAAGCGTGGGTGAAAAACGCGGCCTGTGTCGGTGTCACCGCAGGGGCTTCCGCGCCGGATATCCTGGTGCAGAACGTGATCACCCGTCTGCAGGAGCTGGGTGGTGGTGAAGCCGTTCCGCTGGAAGGCCGCGAAGAAAACATCGTCTTCGAAGTTCCGAAAGAGCTGCGTATTGATGCACGCGAAGTGGAATAATCCTTCTTCTGAGGAAAGGCCAGCACCTCCTGTGCTGGCCTTTTTTTTATCTGCTACTTTATCGTGACGACAAAATCATGTCTTTTACTGATATTTGAGTCCGTTTCACGTTAAATTCTAATTATCGGTGTTTTCAGTTGGCAGGCCTGACAAAGGCTGGTTAATCTGAAAACGGTTTACATCATTTTAACGTAAGAGAATAACTATGCATGATGCACAGATCCGTGTCGCTATTGCGGGCGCGGGTGGACGTATGGGTCGCCAGCTCATTCAGGCGGCACTTCAGATGGATGGCGTAGCGCTGGGCGCAGCACTGGAACGTGAAGGTTCATCGCTTCTTGGGGCCGATGCCGGTGAACTGGCAGGCGCGGGCAAGACGGGCGTTACCGTTCAAAGCAGCCTTGATGCGGTGAAAGATGATTTTGATGTGTTTATCGATTTCACCCGGCCAGAAGGCACACTGACCCATCTGGCATTTTGCCGTCAGCACGGCAAAGGCATGGTGATTGGCACCACCGGGTTTGATGAAGCCGGTAAACAAGCCATTCAGGATGCGTCACATGAGATTGCTATTGTCTTCGCTGCTAACTTTAGCGTGGGCGTCAACGTTATGCTTAAGCTGCTGGAGAAGGCCGCAAAAGTGATGGGCGATTATACCGACATTGAGATTGTCGAAGCTCACCACCGTTACAAAGTCGATGCTCCCTCCGGCACGGCGCTGGCAATGGGCGAAGCGATTGCGCATGCACTGGATAAAGATTTAAAAGACTGCGCGGTATATACCCGCGAAGGCCATATGGGCGAACGCGTCCCGGGAACGATTGGTTTCGCAACCGTGCGTGCGGGTGACATCGTCGGGGAACATACTGCGATGTTCGCCGATATTGGAGAACGTGTAGAGATCACGCATAAAGCATCCAGCCGTATGACATTTGCCAATGGTGCCGTTCGCTCCGCTTTGTGGCTGAAAGGCAAAGAAAATGGTCTTTTTGATATGCGTGATGTGCTAGATCTCAACAATTTGTAAGAGATATTACCCATCGTGATGTGGTTATTGCAGTCGTAACTTTTTGATTGCATAGGGCAATAATTTATTGCCCTTTTATTTTGTCCATTCCATGTTTATTTTTGTCTTTTTTGACTAAAATTAGATATTATCCCGCCATTTTGTGTTGCTGGTATGTAAATTTTGACCGTTTGGTCCACTTTTTATTATCTGCGTACCAGAAATTCCAATAAACTTGCCACGCAAGCGTTTTCTGTCGTGATTTACCTGATCTTTTTGCCGCTTAACATCTTTTCAGGCCGCCAGGCTTGCAAAAGGATAATTAAAATATCCGTTTTGAGTTGACTTTTACCTGGCAAATCTCCAGAATGCCGCCGTTTGCCAAAAATCCGCTGGCAACACATTTGCATTGATTTATGACATGGTTGTGAATTAATATGCAAATAAAGTGAGTGAATATTCTCTGGAGGGTGTTTTGATTAAGTCAGCGCTATTGGTTCTGGAAGACGGAACCCAGTTTATCGGTCGGGCCATAGGGGCAACGGGTTCGGCGGTTGGGGAAGTCGTTTTCAATACTTCAATGACCGGTTATCAAGAAATCCTCACTGATCCTTCCTATTCTCGCCAAATCGTTACTCTTACTTATCCTCATATCGGCAATGTCGGCACCAATGCTGCTGACGAAGAATCTTCTCAGGTACATGCGCAAGGCCTGGTCATTCGCGACCTGCCGCTGATTGCCAGCAACTTCCGCAATACCGAAGACCTCTCTTCCTACCTGAAGCGCCATAACATTGTGGCGATTGCCGATATCGATACCCGTAAATTAACGCGTCTGCTGCGCGAGAAGGGTGCACAGAACGGCTGCATCATCGCAGGGGACAACCTCGATGCGGCGCTGGCGCTGGAAAAAGCGAAAGCTTTCCCGGGCCTGAATGGCATGGACCTGGCGAAAGAAGTGACGACCACTGAAGCATACAGCTGGACGCAAGGTAGCTGGACGCTTTCAGATGACCTGCCGGAAGCGAAAAAAGAGAGCGAGCTGCCGTTCCACGTGGTCGCCTACGATTTCGGCGCCAAGCGCAATATCCTGCGCATGCTGGTTGATCGCGGCTGCCGTCTGACGGTGGTGCCGGCGAAAACCTCTGCCGAAGACGTACTGAAGATGAACCCGGATGGCATCTTCCTCTCTAACGGTCCTGGCGACCCGGCACCGTGCGATTACGCTATCGATGCCATCAAGTCCTTCCTCGAAACCGATATTCCGGTATTCGGCATCTGCCTCGGCCATCAGCTGCTGGCGCTGGCGAGCGGGGCGAACACCATTAAGATGAAGTTCGGTCACCACGGTGGTAACCACCCGGTGAAAGACATCGACAACAACACGGTGATGATTACGGCACAGAACCACGGCTTCGCAGTAGACGAAGCGTCAATGCCGGCTAATCTGCGCGTGACGCACAAATCCCTGTTCGATGGCACCCTGCAGGGTATCCATCGTACCGATAAGCCAGCGTTCAGCTTCCAGGGACACCCGGAAGCCAGCCCGGGGCCGCACGATGCCGCACCGCTGTTCGATCACTTCATCGAACTTATCGAGCAATACCGTAAGACCGCTAAATAATCAGGAGCCGAGAAGACCATGCCAAAACGTACAGACATAAAAAGCATCCTGATCCTTGGCGCTGGCCCGATTGTTATCGGTCAGGCCTGTGAATTTGACTACTCCGGTGCACAGGCGTGTAAGGCCCTGCGCGAAGAGGGTTACCGCGTTATCCTGGTGAACTCTAACCCGGCGACCATCATGACCGACCCGGAAATGGCGGATGCAACCTACATCGAGCCGATTCACTGGGAAGTGGTACGTAAAATCATCGAGAAAGAGCGTCCGGATGCGGTTCTGCCGACCATGGGTGGCCAGACTGCGCTGAACTGCGCACTGGAGCTGGAGCGTCAGGGCGTGCTGGAAGAGTTTGGCGTGACCATGATTGGTGCGACCGCCGACGCGATTGATAAAGCAGAAGACCGTCGTCGCTTCGACGTGGCGATGAAAAAAATCGGCCTCGACACCGCACGTTCCGGTATCGCTCACAACATGGAAGAGGCACTGGCCGTAGCGGCTGAAGTGGGTTATCCGTGCATCATCCGTCCTTCCTTCACCATGGGCGGCACCGGCGGCGGTATCGCCTACAACCGCGAAGAGTTTGAAGAGATTTGCGAGCGCGGCCTGGATCTCTCCCCAACCAAAGAGCTGCTGATTGATGAATCGCTGATTGGCTGGAAAGAGTACGAGATGGAAGTGGTGCGTGATAAAAACGACAACTGCATCATCGTCTGCTCCATCGAAAACTTCGATGCGATGGGTATCCACACCGGCGACTCCATTACCGTTGCGCCAGCGCAAACGCTGACCGACAAAGAGTACCAAATCATGCGTAACGCCTCGATGGCGGTACTGCGTGAAATCGGCGTCGAAACCGGTGGTTCTAACGTGCAGTTCTCGGTGAACCCGAAAACCGGCCGTCTGATTGTTATCGAAATGAACCCGCGCGTGTCCCGCTCCTCCGCGCTGGCCTCTAAAGCGACCGGCTTCCCGATTGCGAAGGTGGCGGCGAAACTGGCGGTCGGTTACACCCTTGACGAGCTGATGAACGACATCACCGGGGGCCGCACGCCTGCGTCCTTCGAACCGTCTATCGACTACGTTGTGACCAAAATTCCACGCTTCAACTTCGAGAAATTCGCTGGCGCGAACGACCGTCTGACCACCCAGATGAAATCTGTGGGTGAAGTGATGGCGATTGGCCGCACGCAGCAGGAATCCCTGCAGAAAGCGCTGCGCGGCCTCGAAGTGGGCGCGACCGGCTTCGATCCGAAAGTGAGCCTGGACGACCCGGAAGCACTGACCAAAATCCGCCGCGAGCTGAAAGACGCGGGCGCAGAGCGTATCTGGTATATCGCCGACGCCTTCCGCGCAGGCTTGTCCGTGGACGGCGTGTTCAACCTGACCAACATCGACCGCTGGTTCCTGGTACAGATTGAAGAGCTGGTGCGTCTGGAAGAGAAAGTGGCGGAGCTGGGCATCAATGGCCTGGACGCTGACTTCCTGCGCATGTTGAAACGCAAAGGCTTTGCCGACGCGCGTCTGGCAAAACTGGCCGGCGTGCGTGAAGCAGAAATCCGCAAGCTGCGCGACCAGTATGACCTGCACCCGGTCTACAAGCGTGTTGATACCTGTGCGGCAGAGTTTGCGACCGATACGGCTTACATGTACTCCACCTATGAAGACGAGTGTGAAGCGAATCCGTCCGTTGACCGCGACAAAATCATGGTACTGGGCGGTGGCCCAAACCGTATCGGCCAGGGCATCGAGTTTGACTACTGCTGCGTACACGCCTCTCTGGCGCTGCGCGAAGACGGTTACGAGACCATCATGGTCAACTGTAACCCGGAAACGGTCTCTACCGACTATGACACCTCTGACCGTCTCTACTTCGAACCGGTAACACTGGAAGACGTGCTGGAAATCGTGCGCATCGAGAAGCCAAAAGGCGTGATCGTGCAGTACGGCGGCCAGACGCCGCTGAAACTGGCGCGCGCGCTGGAAGCCGCAGGTGTGCCGGTTATCGGTACCAGCCCGGATGCCATTGACCGTGCAGAAGACCGCGAGCGTTTCCAGCAGGCGGTTGACCGTCTGAAGCTGAAACAGCCGGCAAACGCCACCGTGACTGCGATTGAACAAGCGGTTGAGAAGGCGAAAGAGATTGGCTACCCGCTGGTGGTGCGTCCTTCTTACGTGCTGGGCGGCCGCGCGATGGAAATCGTCTACGATGAAGCTGACCTGCGTCGTTACTTCCAGACGGCAGTCAGCGTGTCCAACGATGCGCCGGTGCTGCTGGATCGCTTCCTCGACGATGCGGTTGAAGTGGATGTGGATGCTATCTGTGACGGCGAAATGGTGTTGATTGGTGGCATCATGGAGCACATCGAGCAGGCGGGCGTGCACTCAGGCGACTCCGCCTGTTCTCTGCCAGCGTACACCCTGAGCCAGGAAATTCAGGACGTGATGCGTCAGCAGGTGCAGAAACTGGCCTTCGAACTGCAGGTTCGCGGTCTGATGAACGTCCAGTTCGCCGTGAAAGACAACGAAGTCTACCTGATTGAAGTGAACCCGCGTGCGGCACGTACCGTACCGTTCGTCTCTAAAGCGACCGGTATTCCGCTGGCAAAAGTGGCGGCGCGCGTGATGGCTGGCCAGACGCTGGCACAGCAGGGCGTCACAAAAGAGATTATCCCGCCGTACTACTCGGTGAAAGAGGTGGTGCTGCCGTTCAACAAATTCCCGGGCGTTGACCCGCTGTTAGGGCCAGAGATGCGCTCTACCGGGGAAGTGATGGGCGTGGGCCGCACCTTTGCAGAAGCGTTTGCTAAAGCGCAACTGGGTAGCAATTCCACCATGAAGAAATCTGGCCGTGCGCTGCTCTCTGTTCGCGAAGGTGATAAAGAGCGCGTGGTTGACCTGGCGGCCAAGCTACTGAAACAGGGCTTCGAGCTGGATGCAACCCACGGTACGGCGATTGTGCTGGGTGAAGCGGGAATCAACCCGCGTCTGGTGAACAAAGTGCATGAAGGTCGTCCGCACATTCAGGATCGCATTAAGAATGGCGAATACACCTATATCATCAACACCACTGCGGGCCGCCAGGCGATTGAAGACTCCAAGCTGATTCGCCGCAGCGCGCTGCAGTACAAAGTGCATTACGACACCACCCTGAACGGCGGTTTCGCAACAGCCATGGCGCTGAACGCGGATGCCACCGAGAAGGTGATTTCGGTCCAGGAAATGCACGCCCAGATTAACAAGTAAGACAAATCGCCCGGTACCGTTCGGTTACCGGGCATTCTTCCCCTCTTCAGAACCTTCTGGTTTTCCATCCGCATTCAGTCAGTTAGCCTAAAATGGTTAGGTCGATAATGAAATTCAACTGAGAGCAGGGGAAAACACCATGCAAAATAAACTACTGATCGCTTCCGTTCTGGCTGCCACTGCAATGTTCACCGTAGCGGGGTGTTCATCTAATCAGGCGGTAAAAACCACCGATGGCCGCACCATCATTACGGACGGCAAACCGCAGGTGGATGACGATACCGGTCTGGTGTCGTATAAAAACGCGGAAACGGGTCAAACCGAGCAGATTAACCGTGACCAGGTTAAATCCATGGGTGAACTGGATAATTAAAAAAAGCAGTGGCATCTGCCACTGCTTTTTTGCTTGATGCGGATGGGTTACCAGCGGTGGTTTAACAAAATATGACCGCCGTAAGCGGCATAGTTGTTTTCACCCCATTCGCCGCTGGCGCGAAGTGAAATTGTCGTGGTCTCGTTAAGATTGCCGGTAATACCCAGCTCTACCTGACCACGATCCTCCGGCGTATCATTACTTACGGTTTCGTCGTTGAAGGCCAGATCGTTTTGACCTGCACCCTTCAGCCAGTTCACCGCAACGTATGGCTGCCAGGCCGTGACGTCCTTTTGCTGGAAATAGCTGGATTTCACACCCAGACGACCGAAGACGCTGTCGTTATCCAGAGTCGTCACCCGGACGCCATCGCGGTCCGTATGATTTTCCTGATCAAGATAGCTGTAGATCACCTGCGCCTGAGGCTCGATCTTCCAGGTACGCTCGTTTTCAGATGGGATAACCCACGCATGGCCGACTTCAACAGACGCGGCAAAACCTTCGCTGTTGTAATCTTCATCGTTGCGGTTGCTGGTCACTTTGTTGTTGTACCAGCTGTAGGCGGCCCAGGTATCAATGTAGCTGCCCAGGCGTAATTTCTGATCTTCCTGCCAGGTGGCGTAGAGCCCAACGTTGAAGCCATCGACTTTACCCTGTGCGTCACGCACGTTGTGTTTCGCATCTGAGTGGGTCTTCGCCTGGCCTGCACCAAACATGCCACCGGCACGCAGGATACCGCTGTCCATTGGCTTGCTGAGGAAATCGCTGCCGACTTGCAGAACGGTGGTCGTGGTGTCGTAGCTGACTTTATCGCCGCCTGCATCATTTTCATGGTAACGACCTTTTACATACATCCAGGTATTCAGATCGTCTTCGTTACGGAAAGTGAGCTGATCGCGATCGTCACGTTTGTGCAGGAACATACTCTGAGCAGCCAGATAGTTGCCTAAATACGCGCCCACTTCAGGTGCCATCACTTCTGGTGCTGGGGTATTGCCGCCGCCGTTATCGGTATTATCACCACCGTCGCCGTTATCAGTGCCGCCGCTGTTGCCGCCATCGTCGGTATTGCTGCCATTGTCACTGTTACCGCCATTATCAGTGTTACCGCCATCGTCGGTATTGCCACCGTTGTCGGTATTATCACCGTCATCGGTATCATCTGTTGGATCGACAGGTGGCGTGGCCTTCGATTCCAGGTACCAGTTCCCGTCACTATGCTGGTAAAGAGAGTATTCGTATGCGCCTGCCACAACCGGTTTGGCCAGCGTCAGCTGTGCTTCAGAGCTGCCGGCGACGCTGACAATCTCCATGCCGTTCACGGTCTGTGCGCCAAGTCCACCCATGTTGCTGACGGTCACGCCGGACTGGCCAAAACTGCTGCCGGTTATTGTGAGATGATCGGTAGGTGCCGTGTCAGTACCCAGCTCGCTGTTTAACACAATCTGGCTACCTTCTGCGCCGGTATAGTCGCCATTGATGGTAAAGTCATTACCCACGCTGTGGTCGGCTGCACTGAGCAAAAGCGTGCCGCTGTTGGTCACGTTGCCGTTAATGGTATCAATGCCGGCGTCTCTGAGGGTTGCATTACCCTCAATTGCATTCCACGCTGCCAGCGTACCGCCGCTGAGAATAGTGATGTTGTTGTAGACGGTTCCTGCGGTGGCAAACTTTGCCCCGTTCTGCACGGTGAGAGTGGCATTGCTGTTTTCAACACCTAACGTTGCGCCTGCCGCTACCAGCGTTGTGCCGTTTCGCAGGGTCGTATCGCCGGTATAGCTGTTGTTGCCGGTCAGCGTCAGCGTATTCGCATCAACTTTCTCTACGTTTCCGCTGCCGGTCATGTCGGTAGAAAACGTGAAATTGTCTCCCTGGTTAAAGATAACCGTACCATTGTTGGTTAGGCCGCCGCTGAGGCTTGCCATACCTTCGCCATTGCCCAGCTGGAGCGTGGCTTCATTCGCCACCAGCGTATTGCCAGCATTGGAAACGGTACCCGCCAGGGTCAGGTTGCCGCTATTCACCTGCAGTGAATCACCGGCGCCAATGATGTCGACGTTACCCGTCAGCGTCCAGTCTTCACCGTTCATTTTGACAGAGGCGAAGCCATCGCCTTCGTTCAGTCCGATAAAATTGCTGTCTTCTGTACCGGTGCCTACCAGGGTTAGGGTGTTACCTTTCGAGACTGTCGAAATAACGTCACCTGATAATGATGAGCCAGTATTAAGCACCAGGGTGTTATTTTTATCGCTGGCAAAAAATACTGCCGCATTTCCACCCCCGAGCGAACCGCTATTCGTAATATCAACTTTAGCGTTACCTGAGACATAAATACCGTTCTGCGTGCCTTCAATAACACCACTATTTAAGACTTTTGTATTGCCACTACTTAAAGCAATACCATCACCGTCAATACCCGTGATTTTGCCATCATTGTTGATGCCTAACCCTGTCTCAGCGCTCAAACCCGTTTTGCCTTTAATCAATCCTGATTCGGTATTAGTGATATTGATAGCAGACGATGACTCACTAATGAAAATACCTTTTTCAGCACCCGTTATATTTCCACTATTATTGAAGTCACCCAGTAAAGATTCCACATTTACTGCGTTTGCGCTGGTAGAAGAAATTGTTGCACCGGCTTCATTTTCAACAACAACACGTTGAGCGCCGGTGTTAATATCAAGACCGTTGGCCGCTCCAGATATATTACCTTTATTTGTTACTGATGTGACATCAATACCTGATACGGATACGGCTGCTTTATTGCTTGAGGAAGAAATCGTTACATCTTTATTGATAACATATTCGGTATCAGCGGAAAAATCTTGTGGGACGGAAGTAGACTGTTCAATAATTCCTGCTGAGGTTATTGCTGGTGTGAATGCCAATATGGCGGGGAACAGTCTTCCGAGCATTCTGGTTGTTCTGTTAAGTTCAATGCGTATATTACTCATGCACACATCCATTTGAATGAAAAGTTCGTGAAATGTTCAGGTTAATAATTGCGTATACATTTCTGAAGAGCGGTTATCGCAAAACCATCTAAAATTATTATTTTTTCAATAGGTTATGTATACTTTGTTTTATTAAAAAGTCGTTTTAAGAATGCTTAATATTTCAGTGTGGTAAATGTAAAATTGGTTAGATATTTCTGGTGACTATGGATTCCTGTTTGTTCAAAGACGCACATATATGAACAACATTGATGGTTAAAGAAGCAGTTACGCTACTTGCGATTTGCCGACACCAGGCAATGGGAGACTTTCAGTGAGCGAGTTAAATGTCTACACTCACTGCTACCAGAGAGAACGGAACCGTAAAGACAGGCTAACTGATGATTCTGATAATTTATGCGCATCCCTATCCGCATCACTCCCATGCGAATAAGCGCATGCTTGAACAGGTAAGGACACTCGACAACGTAGAGATACGTTCCCTCTATCAACTTTATCCTGATTTTAACATCGACATCGCCGCAGAACAGGAGGCGCTCACTCGCGCCGATCTGATCATCTGGCAACACCCGATGCAGTGGTACAGCACACCTCCGCTCCTCAAATTGTGGATCGACAAAGTCTTTTCCCACGGCTGGGCGTATGGTCACAACGGGCATGCGCTGAAGGGAAAAAGCCTGATGTGGGCTGTGACCACCGGTGGAGGAGAAAGCCACTTCGATATTGGTTCTTTCCCGGGTTTTGAGGTGCTGGCACAACCGCTTCAGGCGACAGCACTCTACTGTGGCCTTACCTGGCTTCCTCCTTTTGCTATGCACTGCACATTTGTTTGTGACGATGAGACGTTGCAGGCGCAGGCTCGTCATTATAAACAACGCTTACTTGAGTGGCAGGAGACGCATAATGGATAGCCATACGCTGATACAGGCGCTGATTTACCTTGGCGCGGCGGCGCTGATTGTGCCCGTGGCGGTTCGCCTGGGGCTGGGCTCCGTGCTGGGCTACCTGATCGCCGGGTGTGTTATCGGACCCTGGGGATTCCGCCTGGTCACCGACGCGGAGGCGATCCTGCATTTCGCCGAAATTGGTGTCGTGCTGATGCTGTTTGTCATTGGTCTGGAACTTGACCCGCAGCGTTTGTGGAAGCTGCGCGCCTCAGTGTTTGGCGGCGGGGCGCTACAAATGGCGGCCTGTGGTCTGCTGTTGGGCGGCTTCTGTATTCTGCTGGGAATGGACTGGAAAGTGGCAGAGCTTATTGGCATGACGCTGGCACTCTCTTCGACGGCGATTGCCATGCAGGCAATGAACGAGCGAAACCTGACTGTTTCACAGATGGGACGCAGTGCGTTTTCAGTGCTGCTGTTTCAGGATATCGCGGCCATTCCGCTGGTGGCGATGATCCCGCTGCTGGCCGCAAGTGGGGCCTCCACCACGCTCGGCGCTTTTGCCCTCTCTGCATTAAAGGTGGTCGGTGCGCTGGCACTGGTTGTCCTGCTTGGCCGGTATGTAACACGTCCGCTGCTTCGATTCGTCGCCCGCTCGGGGCTACGGGAAGTGTTCAGTGCCGTGGCGCTGTTCCTGGTGTTTGGTTTTGGTCTGCTGCTGGAGGAAGCCGGGCTGTCGATGGCGATGGGAGCCTTCCTCGCGGGCGTTCTGCTCGCCAGCTCAGAGTACCGACACGCGCTTGAAAGTGATATCGAGCCATTTAAAGGACTGCTACTGGGGCTGTTTTTCATCGGGGTCGGGATGTCTATCGACTTTGGCACGCTGGTCACGCATCCACTGCGGATCCTCATCCTGCTGGTCGGTTTCCTGGTCATCAAAATGGTGATGCTGTGGCTGATCGCCCGTCCGCTGAACGTGCCTGGCAGACAGCGTCTTTGGTTCGCCGTGCTACTCGGACAGGGAAGCGAATTCGCGTTTGTGGTCTTCGGCGCGGCGCAAATGGCCAATGTGCTCGATCCCGAGTGGGCGAAAGCGCTGACGCTGGCGGTCGCGCTGTCGATGGCGGCGACGCCGATCCTGCTGGTGCTGCTGACGCGTCTGGAAAAAACCGGCAGCGAACAGGAACGCGAAGCCGATGAGATCGATGAGGAACAGCCGCGGGTCATCATCGCCGGATTCGGTCGCTTTGGGCAGATCACCGGTCGTTTACTGCTCTCAAGCGGGGTAAAAATGGTTATCCTCGATCACGATCCGGACCATGTGGATACCCTGCGTAAGTTCGATATGAAAGTCTTCTACGGCGATGCAACACGTGTCGATCTGCTGGAATCAGCCGGGGCAGCGAAAGCGGAAGTCCTCATCAACGCGATTGACGATCCCCAGACCAGTATGCAGCTGGTTGAGCTGGTGAAGGAGCATTTCCCGAACCTGACCATTATCTCCCGTGCGCGCGATGTGGATCACTATATCCAGCTGCGACAGGCAGGGGTGGTCGCACCCGAGCGTGAAACCTTCGAAGGGGCGCTTAAGTCTGGCCGCATGGCGCTGGAAAGTCTGGGCCTGGGCGCGTATGAAGCGCGCGAGCGTGCGGACTTGTTCCGTCGCTTCAATACCGATATGGTGGAAGAGATGGTGGCGATGGCGGGCAGTACGGCCACAGAGCGTGCGGCGGTGTTTAAACGCACCAGTGCGATGCTGACAGAGATCATTAATGAGGATCGTAATCATCTGTCGCTGGTGCAGCGTCATGGCTGGCAGGGAACGGAGGAGGGCAAGCATACCGGCGATCCGGCGGACGAACCGGAGAGTAAACCTTCCGCGTGAAGTGGAGTTGCCAGCAATATTAAAAAATTTCTCTCTCTTTACCATGCCGCCAGTCGACGAAAGATTAAGCTTTCCGTATAGTGGCGGCAATTTTTTGCATCCGGGAAATTTTCAATGATCAGTCTGATTGCAGCGCTGGCGGTGGACCGTGTTATCGGTATGGAAAATGCCATGCCGTGGAACCTGCCTGCCGATCTCGCATGGTTTAAACGTACGACGTTAAACAAGCCGGTAGTGATGGGCCGCCTGACCTGGGAGTCGATTGGTCGCCCATTGCCGGGCCGTAAGAATATCGTGATCAGTAGCCAGCCAGGCACTGACGATCGCGTCGAATGGGTGAAATCCGTGGACGAGGCGATTGCCGCGTGCGGTAACGCCGAAGAGATCATGGTGATTGGTGGTGGGCGTGTATATGAGCAGTTCCTGCCAAAAGCGCAAAAGCTCTATCTGACGCATATTGATGCGGAAGTGGAAGGCGATACCCATTTCCCGGACTACGATCCGGACGAGTGGGAATCGGTATTCAGCGAATTTCACGACGCGGATGCGCAGAACTCACACAGCTACTGCTTCGAGATTCTGGAACGCCGCTAGTTGATAGACCCTCTCCCGGCCGGGAGAGGGAATTCACTCTCAGGAGGCGACCGCCTCGCCTTCCCCCAGGTCCAGCTGTCGGTTGGACGGCTGCACGAAGTACGTTTTATCTTCCCAGCGTAAGCAGGTTAAATCCCCGCCCCAGCAACAACCGGTATCAAGACCGTAGATCCCTTCCGGCGTGCCTTTCCCTTCTAGCGCGGCCCAGTGGCCAAACACCACGCTGTACTCACTGGTGACCGGTCCGGGAATCGCAAACCACGGTTTAAGCGGTGCAGGTGCGCTTTCCGGCGTCTCTTTTGAGTACATATCCAGTTGCCCGTTCGGGAAGCAGAAACGCATGCGTGTGAACGCGTTCGTGATAAAACGCAGACGCGCCAGACCGCTCAGATCTTCACTCCAGTGATTTGGCATGTCGCCGTACATGGCATCAAGGAAGAAGGGATAGGAATCGCTCGCCAGCACGGCTTCTACGTCACGCGCGCAGGTTTTGGCCGTCTCAAGATCCCACTGTGGGGTGATCCCGGCGTGTGCCATGACCAGTTTTTTCTCTTCATCGATCTGCAACAGGGGCTGACGACGCAGCCAGTTGATCAGTTCGTCGGCGTCTGGCGCCTCCAGCAGCGGGGTGAGGCGATCTTTCGGCTTATTGCGGCTGATGCCGGCAAAGACGGCGAGCAGATGCAAATCATGGTTGCCCAGCACCATGCGAATGCTGTCGCCCAGCGATTTTACGAAGCGTAAAACCTCCAGGGAGCCTGGCCCACGCGCCACTAAATCGCCCGTCAGCCAGAGAATATCCCGTCCTGGCGTAAAGTCGACCTGTTTTAATAATGCGATCAGTTCATCGTAGCAACCGTGAACGTCGCCAATCAGATATGTAGACATTAGATTAATGAATGAGTGTTGTAACGGCGAGACGGAACACAGGAATAGCAACGCGGAACACATTGCCATCGACGTCGACCATTTCATAATGGCCTTGCATGGTACCCAGCGGTGTTTCAATTACTGCACCGCTGGTGTACTGATACTCTTCGCCAGGGGCGATGTGGGGCTGTTCACCAACCACACCTTCACCCTGAACTTCGATTTCACGGCCATTGCCGTTAGTGATAAGCCAGTAACGCCCGAGCAGTTGCACAGGCATCCGCCCCAGGTTGCGAATGGTCACGGTGTAGGCGAAAACAAAACGTTCTTCATCGGGTGAGGACTGCGACTCAACGTAAACGCTTTGTACCTGGACACAGACGCGGGGCGAATCAATCATGGCTTAACTCTCCTTCGGCGGCGCATTTTCGCTAATGTAATTAGCCAGTTTACAGTACTGCTCAACAGAGATGTTTTCTGCTCGCATTGCCGGGTCAATGCCCAGCTCGGCCAGCACGTCAACGGTGAACAGATTGCCGAGGCTATTACGGATCGTTTTACGGCGCTGGTTAAAGGCTTCTGTGGTGATGCGGCTCAGTACACGCAGGTCTTTGACCGGGTATGGCATCGTTTTATGCGGCACAAGGCGCACAACCGCAGAGTCGACTTTTGGCGGCGGCGTGAAGGCAGACGGCGGCACTTCGAGTACCGGGATCACATTGCAGAAATATTGTGCCATCACGCTTAAACGACCATACGCTTTACTGTTCGGCCCTGCAACCAGACGGTTTACCACCTCTTTTTGCAACATGAAGTGCATGTCGGCAATGGCATCAGTATAGCTAAAGAGATGGAACATCAGCGGCGTGGAGATGTTATAGGGCAGGTTACCGAATACGCGCAGCGGCTGACCCATTTTTTCCGACAGCTCGCCAAAATTCATGGTCATGGCATCTTGCTGATAAATCGTCAGCTTCGGCCCAAGGAACGGGTGCGTTTGCAGACGAGCAGCGAGATCGCGGTCGAGTTCGATAACGGTCAGTTCGTCCAGACGTTCGCCGACGGGTTCAGTCAGTGCTGCCAGACCGGGGCCGATTTCAACCATCGCCTGGCCTTTTTGCGGATTAATGGCCGAGACAATACTGTCGATCACGAACTGATCGTTGAGGAAGTTTTGCCCGAAGCGTTTACGGGCTAAGTGGCCCTGATGGACTCGATTAGTCATTGAGTATTAACAATCATTTTGATGGCGAGATTAAGCGCCGTAATAAAACTGCCGACATCCGCTTTTCCCTGGCCTGCCAGATCCAGCGCAGTACCGTGGTCAACGGACGTTCGAATAAAAGGTAAACCGAGGGTGATATTCACACCGCGGCCAAAGCCCTGGTATTTTAGCACGGGCAGGCCCTGATCGTGGTACATCGCGAGCACGGCATCGGCATTATCCAGGTATTTGGGCTGGAAAAGGGTATCGGCAGGCAATGGCCCGCTCAGGTTCATCCCTTTCGCCCGCATTTCATTCAGCACCGGAATGATGGTGTCGATCTCTTCAGTCCCCATATGCCCGCCTTCCCCGGCGTGTGGGTTCAGGCCACAGACCAGAACGTGCGGCTGTTTAATGCCGAATTTGGTCTGCAGATCGTGATGCAGTATCCCGATGATCTCCCGCAGCAGTTCAGGGGTGATGGCGTCAGGAATGGCCTTAATCGGCAGATGGGTTGTTACCAGAGCCACCCGCATCGCTTCAGTCGCCAGCATCATCACCACTTTCGGGGTGTGCGATCGCTCTTCAAAAAACTCGGTATGTCCGGTGAACGGAATACCGGCTTCGTTAATCACCCCTTTATGCACGGGGCCCGTAATCAGGGCAGCAAATTCCCCTTTTATGCAACCATCGCAGGCGCGCGCCAGGGTTTCGACAACATAGTGGCCGTTTTCAGTGCTGAGCTGACCCGGAATAACAGGAGTACGAAGAGGGACGGGAAGAAGCGTGAGCGTTCCGGCTTGCTGCGGTGCAGGCTGCTGGCCTTCAACGTAGGGGATAAGCGTTAAAGGCAGACCGAGCAGTGAAGCCCGGTCTTGTAACAGTGTTGCATCAGCACAGACGACCAGTTCCACCGGCCAGCTACGTTGGGCAAGCTGGACCACGAGGTCAGGCCCAATCCCGGCGGGTTCGCCGGGGGTGATCACAACACGATGCTGTTTCATTAGTTGCTCAGAACTTTCACGTAAGCGCTGGCGCGTTGTTCCTGCATCCAGGTTGCCGCTTCTTCAGAGAACTTACGGTTGAACAGCATACGATAGGCTCTGTCTTTCTGCGCTGCGTCGGTTTTATCAACGTTGCGGGTATCCAGCAGTTCGATCAGATGCCAGCCAAAGGAGGAGTGTACCGGCGCACTCATCTGGCCCTTGTTCAGCTTCATCAGCGCATCGCGGAATGCCGGATCGTAGATATCCGCCGCCGCCCAGCCCAGGTCGCCGCCCTGGTTAGCAGAGCCAGGATCCTGAGAGAACTCTTTTGCGGCATTCGCAAACGACGTTTTTCCGCTCTTAATGTCCGCAGCAATCTGTTGCAGCTTCGCACGCGCCTGATCGTCCGTCATGATCGGTGACGGTTTCAGCAGAATGTGGCGAGCATGAACTTCAGTGACGGAGATGTTCTGGCTCTGACCACGCAGATCGTTGACTTTCAGGATGTGGAAGCCAACACCTGAACGGATTGGACCCACGATGTCGCCTTTCTTCGCCGTGCTCAGCGCCTGGGCAAAGATGGATGGCAGTTCCTGAATACGTCCCCAGCCCATCTGGCCGCCTTTCAGCGCCTGTTGGTCTGCAGAGTAGGTAATGGCCAGCTTGCCAAAGTCACTGCCGTTACGTGCCTGCTCAACGATATCGCGCGCCTGGCTTTCCGCTTCTGCGGCCTGGTCAGACGTTGGGTTCTCAGGCAGCGGGATCAGAATATGGCTCAGGTTCAGCTCGGTGCTGGCATCGTTCTGGTTGCCCACCTGTTTTGCCAGCGCGTCGACTTCCTGCGGCAGGATGGTGACGCGGCGACGAACTTCATTATTACGCACTTCTGAGATCAGCATCTCTTTACGGATCTGATTACGGTAGGTTGAATAGCTGATGCCATCATAGGCCAGACGACTACGCATCTGATCCAGGGTCATATTGTTCTGCTTAGCGATGTTAGCGATCGCCTGATCGAGCTGCTCGTCAGTGATCTTCACGCCCATTTTCTGCCCCATTTGCAGGACAATCTGATCCATGATCAGACGTTCCAGGATCTGATGGCGCAGCGTTGCGTCATCCGGAAGTTGCTGACCCGCCTGGCCCGAATTGAGCTTCACAGATTTCATCAAACCGTCAACGTCACTTTCGAGCACGACACCGTTGTTAACCACAGCGGCGACCTTATCAACAACCTGGGGGGCCGCGAAGCTGGTATTCGCAACCATAGCGACACCGAGCAGCAGCGTTTTCCAGTTCTTCATACTTTTTCCATTTCAATTAACCGCAAAGCGGATTACGTTGCAAAACAAGCACATTACAAGGAACTGCGGTACGGCAGAATGTTCGAGCGCAGCATCTGCTGCGTGCCCAGGCCGTAGTTGGAGCTCAGGCCGCGCAATTCGACATTAAAGCCAATCACGTTATCGTATTTGCTCTGATTGTTTTGAGTATCCCAGCCGTTAAGCTTGCGTTCGTAGCCGACACGCAGCGCGTAACAGCAGGAGTTATATTGCAGACCAACCATCTGGTCAGCAGGCTTGTTGGCGTTAGTGTCAAAGTAGTAAGCGCCAACAATTGACCAGCGGTCAGCGATTGGCCAACTGGCTGCACCACCTACCTGCGAAATCCCGTCTTTGTACTGTTCTCGGGTGGCATAGTTCGGCAGAGTTACCTGAATATATTCCGGGCTGGCGTAACGATAGGTCAACTGCACCATACGATCTTCATCGCGACGGTACTCGACGGCTGCACTGCTGGTCGCAATATTGTCGAGACGCGTGTCGTACTGCAGACCCCCGCGTAAGCCCCAGCGATCGGTCATGCGCCAGTAGGTATCGCCCGCCCACACCAGCGAACCTGTTTTGTTGTCTTTCTCCCAGTTGATATTGTCATCACCGGTACGAGACTCGGTGAAATAGTAGATTTGACCAACAGAAACGTTAAAACGTTCAACGGCAGATTCATCATAAACGCGCGTTGTGACGCCGGTCGTTAACTGGTTTGCGGAAGCAATACGGTCGAGACCGCCGTAGGTACGGTCACGGAACAGGCCGCTGTAGTCAGACTGCAGGAAAGAGGAGTCATAGTTCTGGATTTTGCTCTGATCGCGATAAGGCACGTACAAATATTGCATACGTGGCTCAAGCGTCTGCGTATACCCATCCGCCAGCAGACCCATATCGCGCTCGAAGATCAACTTACCGTCCATTTTGAATTGCGGAAGAACGCGGTTCACGGATTCGTCAAGGTCGGTGCCATAACGGTTGTTATACCAGTCCACATTTTTCTGCTGGTAATGGGTCGCCATCAGCTTGGCTTCGGTATTCAGACTTGACCAGTTGTTCGACAGCGGTAAATTGATCGTCGGTTCTAAATGTACACGCGTGGCTTCCGGCATGTCCGAGTTGGTATTGACGAAATGCACTGCCTGCGCGTAGACGCGGGTATCGAATGGACCAACATCGTTCTGATACCAGTTCACATCCAGCTGCGGTTCTGCACCGTATGTGCTGGTATTCTGACTGCTAAAGACCTGGAACTGCTTCGTCGACACCGTGGCGTTGAAGTTCTCGATGGCATAGCCAACGCTAAATTTCTGCGTGGCGTAGCCATCGGTACTGGAACCGTACTTGGAATCGAAGTCGTTGAAATAGTAAGGATCGCTGACTTTGGTGTAGTCGACGTTAAAACGCCAGACCTGATCCATGACACCAGCGTGGCGCCAGTAGTACATCCAACGGTGTTTATCACCTTCTGTTGGGTGCTCATCCTGGAAGACCTTATCTGATGGCAGATAATCCAGTTCCATCAAACCGGTACCCGCCTGGGTCAGATAGCGGAACTCGTTTTCCCACATGACGTTGCCGCGCTTATGGATATAGTGCGGCGTGATCGTGGCGTCCATGTTGGGCGCGATGTTCCAGTAATACGGCAGATAGAACTCAAAATAGTTCGAGGTGCTGTATTTGGCATTTGGGATCAGGAAACCTGAACGACGTTTGTCGCCCACGGGAAGTTGCAGGTACGGGCTATAGAAAACCGGCACCGGGCCGAGTTTAAACCGGGCGTTCCAGATTTCTGCGACCTGTTCTTCACGGTCGTGAATTACCTCACTTCCGACCACGCTCCAGGTATTCGAACCCGGCAGACAGGAGGTGAAGGAACCGTTTTCCAGAATCGTATAGCGGTTTTCACCGCGCTGTTTCATCAGATCTGCTTTACCACGCCCCTGACGACCTACCATCTGGTAATCACCTTCCCAGACGTTCGTATCTTTGGTGTTCAGGTTTGACCATGCTTTCGGACCTTTCAGGATGACCTGATTGTCGTCATAGTGCACATTACCCAGCGCATCCACCGTTCGTACCGGTTCGGCCGCACCTTCCGGCTGCTTCTGGTGCAACTGCACTTCATCTGCCTGCAGGCGGCTATTGCCCTGATTAATATCCACACTGCCCGTAAACGTGGCATTGTCAGGATAAGTTCCTTTTGAACTGTCGGCAGTAATGGTTACCGGCAAGCTATTTGTATCGCCACTCACCAGTGGGCGATTATAACTTGGGACGCCAAGCATACACTGCGAGGCAAGATCGGCCGCCAGCCCCTGTTGACTGTACAGGGCGGTGCCAATCATTGTGGCCAGGAGGGTGGGGATACGTTTTTTCATACGTTATATTTTAGTGTTCCGTCATCAGTGGCTACGGCTTACAAACGCTCAGAGACTATCTTACTCATCAGCGCAGTACCAGCGTTAATCCTGCCCGTTTGCGTGCCAGAGTGTTAGGCTCGCTATCGAATGACGAGTATGATAATGCAAATTATAGGCGATGTCCCTCAATTGACCGTGGCTCGACCACTGTAATGATGGCGTTGCGTCGACAAGGGACATGACTATCCGGGGAGTATATGCAGTATTGGGGTAAAATCATCGGCGTTGCGTTCGCCATCATCATGGGTGCCGGGTTTTGGGGCATCGTACTTGGCCTGATTATTGGCCATATGTTCGATAAGGCACGCAGCCGCAAAATGGCGTGGTTCGCCAACCAGCGCGAGCGTCAGTCCCTCTTTTTCTCCACCACCTTTGAGGTGATGGGGCACTTAACCAAATCAAAAGGGCGGGTGACGGAAGCCGATATTCAGATTGCCAGCGTATTTATGGACCGCATGAATCTGCACGGGGAATCTCGTGTGGCGGCGCAAAATGCGTTTCGCATCGGTAAATCGGATAACTATCCGCTGCGCGAAAAAATGCGTCAGTTCCGCAGTATCTGTTTCGGCCGTTTTGATTTAATTCGGATGTTTCTGGAGATCCAGATTCAGGCGGCGTTTGCCGACGGGTCTCTTCATCCGAATGAACGCGATGTGTTATACGTGATTGCCGAAGAGCTGGGGATCTCCCGCATGCAGTTCGACCAGTTCCTGCGCATGATGCAGGGCGGCGCACACTTTGGCGGTGGCTATCAACAGCATCAATCCTCTGGCGGCGGCTGGCAGCAGGCGCAGCGTGGCCCGACGCTGGAAGATGCCTGTAACGTGCTTGGCGTGAAACCTTCTGATGATGCGACAACCATCAAGCGCGCCTATCGTAAGCTGATGAGTGAACATCACCCGGATAAACTGGTCGCGAAGGGCTTACCACCAGAGATGATGGAGATGGCGAAGCAAAAAGCGCAGGAAATCCAGAAAGCGTACGAGCTGATAAAAGAGCAGAAAAATTTCAAATAAAAAATGGCCCGACACAGTCGGGCCATTTTTTTAGAAGTCCACCGCGGCTTTAAACGTCATTGCGTTGCCAAACGCCGGGTGGGTGATGGTGAGCGTCTGGGCATGAAGCTGCAAACGAGGCGCTGAAGCCAGCGCCTCCGGGGGGGCGTAAAAACGGTCTCCCAGAATCGGGTGCCCCAGCGCGAGCATATGCACACGCAGCTGATGTGAACGCCCGGTAATGGGCTTTAGCAGCACGCGCGCGGTGTTATCCGGCGCGTACTCCAGCACTTCATACTCGGTTTGCGCGGCCTTGCCCGTCTCATAGCATACCTTCTGCTTTGGTCGATTTGGCCAGTCGCAAATCAGCGGCAGATCCACCAGCCCTTCCGCCTGCGCGGGATGGCCCCAGACGCGTGCGACATATTGCTTTTTCGGCTCACGCTCGCGGAACTGGCGTTTGAGTTCACGTTCAGCCGCTTTGTTCATCGCCACCACAATCACACCGCTGGTTGCCATGTCCAGGCGATGAACGGACTCCGCCTGGGGATAATCACGCTGAATACGTGTCATCACGCTGTCTTTGTGCTCATCCAGACGCCCCGGCACGGACAACAGGCCGCTAGGCTTGTTGACCACCATAATGTGCTCATCCTGATAAAGGATAACCAGCCACGGGTCTTGCGGCGGATTGTAAGGCTCCATCACCATCTTGTGCTCCGGTTACTGATGCGTCACAACGATAAGACGCAGGGCATCCAGACGCCAGCTTGCCTGATTCAGGCTTTCCAGCACCTGCTGACGGTTGCTCTCAATCGCGGTCAGTTCGTCATCACGGATGTTTGGGTTCACCGCTTTTAACGCTTCCAGACGAGACAGCTCTGCAGACAGTTTCTCATCGGCTTCCTCGCGAGCGGCATCAATCAGCGTCCTGGCCGCTTTTTCGATCTGCGTTTCACCCAACTGCAGAATGGCGTGCACGTCCTGTTGTACGGCGTTGACCAGTTTGCTGCCCGTGTGGCGGTTTACTGCGCTCAGCTGGCGGTTGAAACTCTCGAATTCAACCTGTGCAGCCAGGTTGGTGCCGTTTTTATCCAGCAGCAGACGCACTGGCGTTGGCGGCAGGAAGCGGGTGAGCTGCAGCTGTTTCGGCGCTTGCGCTTCCACAACATAGATCAGCTCAACCAGCAGCGTACCAACGGGTAATGCTTTGTTTTTCAACAAGGAAATCGTGCTGCTACCCGTGTCGCCGGAAAGGATCAGGTCGAGGCCGTTGCGGATCAACGGGTGTTCCCAGGTGATGAACTGCGCGTCTTCGCGAGACAGCGCCACGTCACGCTCAAAGGTGATGGTGCAACCATCCTCCGGCAGGCCCGGGAAATCCGGAACCAGCATATGATCGGATGGGGTCAGCACGATCATGTTCTCGCCGCGATCGTCCTGGTTAATCCCGACGATGTCGAACAGGTTCATGGCGAAGCTGATCAGGCTGGTGTCGTCATCCTGCTCTTCAATGCTTTCGGCAAGCGCCTGCGCTTTTTCGCCACCGTTGGAGTGGATTTCCAGCAGGCGGTCACGTCCCTGCTCCAGCTGCGCTTTCAGAGCCTCATGCTTTTCGCGACAGGATTTGATCAGCTCATCAAAACCGTCCGTATTTTCCGGCGCTGCCAGGTAACCGATCAGATCCGTATGCACCTGATCGTAAATGGTGCGTCCCGTCGGACAGGTATGTTCGAACGCGTCCAGACCTTCGTGGAACCAGCGTACCAGCACCGACTGAGCGGTTTTTTCCAGGTAAGGGACGTGGATCTGAATATCATGCGCCTGACCGATACGGTCCAGACGGCCGATACGCTGTTCCAGCAGGTCGGGGTTGAACGGCAGATCGAACATCACCAGGTTGCTGGCGAACTGGAAGTTACGCCCTTCAGAACCGATTTCAGAGCACAACAGAACCTGTGCGCCGCTGTCTTCTTCACTGAACCAGGCCGCGGCGCGGTCACGCTCGACAATCGACATCCCCTCGTGGAACACGGCGGCTCGAATACCTTCGCGCTCGCGCAGAACCTGCTCCAGCTGCAGCGCGGTGGCCGCCTTGGCGCAGATCACCAGCACTTTCTGTGAACGATGAGCCGTTAAGTAACCCATCAGCCATTCAACACGCGGGTCGAAGTTCCACCAGGTTCCGGTATCGCCTTCAAATTCCTGATAAATTTGCTCCGGGTAGAGCATGTCGCGCGCACGTTCTTCCTGGCTTTTGCGCGCCCCCATAATGCCGGAGACTTTTATCGCCGTCTGATACTGCGTCGGCAGCGGCAGCTTGATGGTATGCAGTTCGCGTTTCGGGAAGCCCTTCACGCCGTTACGGGTGTTACGGAACAGCACGCGGCTGGTGCCGTGGCGGTCCATCAGCATATCGATCAGCTCTTTACGCGCGGAACCCGCGTTGTCGCTGTCACTGTTGGCTGCCTGCAGCAGCGGCTCAATATCCTGTTCGCCAATCAGATCGCTCAGGGTGTTGAGTTCGTCATTCGAGAGGCGTTTGCCCGCCAGCAGCATGGCGACAGCATCGGCAACCGGGCGGTAATTATTCTGTTCTTCGACAAACTGCTCAAAGTCATGGAAGCGGTTTGGATCGAGCAGGCGCAGACGGGCGAAGTGGCTCTCCAGCCCCAGCTGCTCCGGCGTAGCGGTCAGCAACAGGACGCCCGGCACGCGCTCGGCAAGCTGTTCAATCGCCATGTATTCACGGCTCGGTGCCTCTTCGCTCCAGACCAGGTGGTGCGCTTCGTCGACCACCAGCAGATCCCACTCTGCGTCGCACAGATGCTCAAGACGCTGCTTGCTGCGGCGCACGAAGTCCAGGGAGCAGATGACCAGCTGTTCGGTTTCAAATGGGTTGTCCGCGTCATGCTGGGCTTCGGCGTAGCGCTCGTCGTCAAACAGCGAGAAACGAAGGTTAAAGCGGCGCAGCATCTCAACCAGCCACTGATGTTGCAGCGTTTCCGGTACCACGATCAGCACGCGCTCAGCGGCGCCAGAAAGCAGCTGTTGATGCAGGATCATACCGGCTTCAATGGTTTTACCGAGGCCCACTTCGTCTGCCAGTAGTACGCGAGGCGCATGACGACGGCCAACGTCATGGGCGATATTCAACTGATGAGGGATCAGGCTGGTGCGTTGACCACGCAGGCCGCTCCACGGCATGCGGTACTGTTCACTCTGGAATTTACGTGCGCGATAGCGCAGGGAGAAACGATCCATACGGTCGATTTGCCCGGCAAACAGGCGATCCTGCGGCTTGCTGAAAACCAGTTTGCTGTCGAGCAGCACTTCACGCAGGATGACATTGCTCTCGTCAGTGTCGAGGCGAGTCCCAATGTAGGCGAGCAGACCATTCTCTTCTTTTACGTCTTCAACCTTTAGCTGCCAGCCGTCGTGGCTGGTCACGGTGTCACCTGGATTGAACATCACGCGGGTAACAGGGGAGTCATTGCGAGCGTACAGGCGGTTTTCACCGGTAGCAGGGAAAAGGAGGGTGACCATGCGTGCATCGACTGCAACCACGGTTCCCAATCCAAGTTCGCTTTCTGTATCGCTGATCCAGCGTTGACCAAGTGTAAAAGGCATATGTGTTCGGCTCTAATCTTTAATTGCAGGCAATAGTTCAACCACCGTCAAAAAAGACGGTCATCGAAAAATGGGTCCGGGAGTGGAAAGGGCGCTATGGTACTGGATGGCAGCGATTTCGTCACGTGTCAAAATAGGCCAAGCTGCCCTGTCACTAGTGTAGCAAAATCGTCGTCAATGAACGGCAAAATTCCATCCGCGACGGGCTGAAGCTGGCGCGTCAGGTAGTGGTCGTAGTCCAGCGCAGAGTGTTGATAATCCACGGACTCTGGCCCGTTTGTCGTCCAGACATACTTGATGGTGCCCCGGTTCTGATACTGCGGGGTGCGCCCCCGACGGACATTCTCTTCATCCGCCAGACGCGCGGCGCGGACGTGCGGCGGAACGTTACGCTGATACTCGGCCAGCGGGCGGCGCAGGCGTTTGCGATACACCAGCTGGTTGTCGAGCTCGCCAGCCATCAGGCTGGCTATCGTCTCGCGGACGTAGTCCTGATAAGGCTCATTACGAAAGATCCGCAAATAGAGCGTTTGCTGGAACTGCTGAGCCAGCGGAGTCCAGTCTGTGCGTACCGTCTCCAGCCCTTTAAACACCATGCGTTGCTTTTCACCTTCCTGAATCAGTCCGGCATAGCGTTTCTTGCTGCCCTGATCGGTTCCACGGATAGTGGGCATTAAAAAGCGGCTGAAATGGGTTTCATACTCCAGCTCTAACGCACTGGTTAACCGCTCTTTTTGCAAATGCGCTTGCCACCAGTCGTTCACGAAGGCGACCAGTTGTTTGCCAATTCGCGCGGCTTCCTCTTCGGCGTGTGCGCCCTTCAACCAGACGAAGGTGGAGTCGGTATCGCCATAGATCACTTCATAGCCCTGGGATTCGATCAGCGCCTTTGTCTGGCGCATGATCTCATGCCCGCGCATGGTGATAGACGAGGCGAGACGCGGGTCGAAGAAGCGACAGGCGCTGGTGCCCAGCACACCGTAAAAGGCATTCATGATAATTTTCAGCGCCTGAGAAAGCGGCTTGTTGCCGTGGCGCTTGGCCTCATCGCGCCCGTGCCAGATCTGTCCCACGATCTCCGGCAGGCAGTGTTTCTCCCGTGAGAAACGCGCCCCCAGAAACCCGTCGGTGCTGTGCATATCGTCCGGCTGCGCCATCCCCTCTACCAGCCCCACCGGATCAATCAAAAAGGTGCGGATAATCGAGGGGTAGAGGCTTTTGTAGTCCAGTACCAGCACGGAGTCATACAGTCCCGGCCGGGAATCCATCACGTAGCCGCCTGGGCTTGCCTGCGGCGGCACGTCCCCCAGGTTCGGTGCGACGTAGCCTGCCCGGTGCATGCGGGGAAAGTACAGATGGCTGAATGCCGCCACGGAACCGCCGTGCCGATCAGCGGCAAGACCGTTCACTGTGGCGCGTTCCAGCAGAAAAGGCATGATCTCGGTTTTGTGGAAAATCTGCGTAACCAGCTCACAATCTTTCAGGTTATAGGTGGCAAGTGCCGGTTTGTCTTCGTTGAAGCGGCGGTCGATCTCATCCATTCGGTCCCACGGGTTATCGATGGATTTCCCTTCCCCCAGCAGCTCCTGCGCCACTGCCTCCAGCGAGAAGGAAGAGAAATTCCAGAATGCGGATTTCAGCGCCTCGATGCCGTCGATAATCAGGCGACCGTTGGCCTGTGCGAAGAAGACGCCGTTTTTGAAACCGTGCTCGCGCCATTCCAGTTCGCTATGACCTCGCCCAAGCATGAGCGGGATACGGTACCGCTCGGCGTGTTTTTGCAGTACCCGCAGGTCGAACTGCACCACGTTCCAGCCGATCAGGACATCGGGATCGCGATCGGCAAACCACTGGTTCAGTTTTTCCAGCAGCTGTGGCCGGCTGTTGACGTACTCCAGCCGGAAGTCCAGCGCGGAGGCATCACCATTCGGTGGCCCGAGCATATAGACAACCCGGTCGCCGCAGCCTTCAAGACCAATACAGTACAGTTCACCGTGACGGGTGGTTTCGATGTCCAGTGAGACCCATTTCAACGGCGGACGGTAGTGCGGGTTGGGTTTCAGACGGGCGTTAATCAGCCCGCCGTTGTGCGCCGAGCCATCAACCCAGACAGGGGCGGTAATAAACCGCTCCATCAGAAAACGTTCCGGGGGACGAATATCGGCTTCGTACAGGGTGACGCCCGCCTCGCGCAGCAGTTTTTCATAGCGCATCAGTTGGCGATGGGCGCGACAATAGAGACCGTAAACCGGCTGGCGATGGAAATCTTTCAGCTCAAGTGGCGTGATGCGCCAGTTGTTTTCACCGCGCAGTAGCTGCTTTGCTTTGTCGACGTGGGCTTCAGGAATAAATGCCACGGACTCCTGTGGCGGCAGGGTAACGCGCAGCGGGCCGTTGTCCGTCGCCAGCCAGAACTCCACCTCTGTTCCCTGAGGCGTATCCCGCCAGTGTCGGGTCAGTAAAAAACCTTCTTGCGCCTGCGTCACGCCGTTATCCCATAAAACAAAACCAGGCCTGATTATAGCCTGGTTAGCGGTTTTATGCTGGGTTTATATACAGTTTATTGCCCGTAATAAGCTTTTGCACCGTGCTTGCGCAGGTAGTGTTTGTCCAGCAGCGTCTGTTGCATATTCGGCAACTGTGGTGCCAGTTGACGACAGAAGATGCCCATATAGGCCACCTCTTCCAGCACAATCGCGTTATGCACTGCATCCTCCGCATTTTTGCCCCACGCAAACGGGCCGTGAGAATGCACCAGCACCCCGGGCATCTGTGCTGCGTCGATTCCCTGTTTTTCAAAGGTTTCGACAATCACATTGCCGGTTTCCCACTCGTACTCGCCGTTGATTTCCGCATCGGTCATCAGGCGGGTGCACGGGATGGTGCCGTAAAAGTAGTCTGCGTGCGTGGTACCGGTAGCCGGAATGGACTGGCCTGCCTGCGCCCAGATAGTCGCATGACGCGAGTGGGTATGCACAATGCCGCCGATGGTCGGAAATGCCTGATACAGCAGGCGATGGGTGGGGGTATCGGAGGAGGGTTTTTTCTTCCCTTCCACCACTTCACCGGTTGCAATGCTGACCACAACCATATCGTCAGCGGTCATCACCGTATAATCCACGCCGGAAGGCTTGATGACGAACACCCCTTTTTCGCGGTCAACGGCGCTGACGTTGCCCCAGGTCAGGGTCACCAGATTATGTTTAGGCAGCGCCAGGTTGGCTTCGAGTACCTGGCGTTTGAGATCTTCTAGCATTGTTGTCTCCCGCCGGATGGCGCTTCGCTTATCCGGCCTACACAATCGTAGGCCCGGTAAACGCAGTGCCACCGGGCACGTCGTACTTAACGTTTCGAACCGTAATAGACTTCATTCCAGCGCAGCGCGTCTTTAAACGCGGGCAGGCGGGTATCGTTATCGATCACGGTCAGTTCGATGTCGTGCAGTTCAGCGAACTGACGCATATCGTTGAGATCCAGCGCGTGACTGAAGACGGTATGGTGCGCGCCACCGGCGACGATCCAGGCTTCGGAGGCGGTTGGCAGATCGGGCTGCGCTTTCCACAGGGCGTTGGCGACCGGCAGTTTTGGCAGCGCGTGTGGCGTTTCAACCGCATCCACACAGTTCACCAGCAGGCGGAAACGATCGCCCAGGTCGATCAGGCTGGCGTTGATGGCCGGGCCGGTACGGGTGTTGAAGATCAAACGTGCCGGATCCGCTTTGCCGCCAATGCCGAGATGCTGCACGTCGAGGATCGGTTTCTCTTCGACGGCAATGGATGGGCACACTTCCAGCATGTGTGAACCGAGTACCAGGTCGTTGCCATTTTCGAAGTGGTAGGTGTAGTCCTCCATAAAGGAGGTGCCGCCCTGCAGACCGGTTGACATCACTTTCATGATGCGAAGCAGAGCGGCAGTTTTCCAGTCGCCTTCGCCCGCGAAGCCGTAGCCCTGCTGCATCAGACGTTGTACTGCCAGACCCGGCAGTTGTTTCAGACCATGGAGATCTTCAAATGTCGTGGTAAAGGCGTGGAAGCCACCCTGTTCCAGGAAGCGTTTCATCCCCAGTTCAATGCGCGCCGCGTCCAGCACGTTCTGGCGTTTGTCACCCTTCACCTGCGCCGCTGCGGTGAGGCGGTAGCTGCTTTCGTATTCGTCAACCAGCGCGCTCACGTCGCCATCGCCGATCTCATTGACGACCTGCACCAGGTCACCCACGGCCCAGGTGTTCACGGAAAAACCAAACTTGATCTGCGCGGCAACTTTATCACCGTCGGTGACTGCCACTTCACGCATGTTGTCGCCAAATCGCACCACTTTCAGATGGCGGGTATCCTGTTTGGAAACGGCCTGACGCATCCAGGAGCCGATGCGTTTCTGCGCATGTTGATCCTGCCAGTGTCCGGTCACTACGGCGTGCTGCTGACGCATACGGGCGCCGATGAAGCCGAACTCACGGCCGCCGTGCGCGGTCTGGTTCAGGTTCATAAAGTCCATATCAATGCTGTCCCATGGCAGGGAGGCGTTGAACTGGGTATGGAATTGCAGCAGCGGTTTGTTGAGGATTGACAGACCGTTGATCCACATTTTGGCGGGTGAGAAGGTGTGCAGCCACACCACCAGACCCGCGCATTTATCGTCGTAGTTCGCGTCACGGCAGATATGGGTGATCTCATCCGGTGTCGTGCCCAGCGGCTTCAGCACCAGTTTGCATGGCAGTTTGGCCTCAGCATTCAGCGCGTTCACGACGTGTTCCGCATGTTTCGTCACCTGTTGCAACGCTTGCGGTCCGTACAAATGCTGGCTGCCAATCACAAACCACACTTCATAATTATCAAAAATGGTCATCGTCGTGTCCTTAATGGGTCAGGGTTGCCGTCGTGTCCGCGGTGTGTTTTGACGGGGCGGCGACAGGGAGATAGTGAAGTTCGGCGCTTTTTGCCCATTGCTGGTAGCGCTGATAAAGCTGTTCAAAGCGTTGCGCCTGTTGAGCACGCGGCTGAAGGGTGTTTTCGACCGCGCTTGCCATATGCTGCTGTGCAGTCGGGATATCGGCGTGAACGCCCGCGGCAACGGCGGCGAAAATAGCTGCACCCAGCGCGCAGCATTGATCGGACGCGACAATCTGCAGCGGACGGTTCAGCACGTCGCAGCAGGCCTGCATGATCACCGGGTTTTTACGGGCGATACCGCCCAGCGCCATGACGTTTTTGACGTCGATGCCCTGTTCGGTGAAGCACTCCATAATCGCGCGGGCACCAAAGGCGGTGGCTGCAATCAGGCCGCCAAACAGGGCCGGGGCATCGGTCGCCAGATTGAGATCGGTGATAACACCTTTAAGACGCTGGTTGGCAAATGGCGTACGGCGGCCGTTGAACCAGTCGAGCACCACCGGCAGGTGTTCAAGAGACGGATTCTTCGCCCACGCGGCGGTGAGCTGGGGCAGCAGCTGTTTCTTACTCTCGGCAATCTGGGTTTTCAGTTCCGGGTGCGCGGTCGCCAGCTGGTCCAGCGGCCAGCCCAGTACCCGACCAAACCAGGCGTAAATATCGCCAAACGCAGACTGCCCGGCTTCCAGACCGATAAAGTCCGGCACCACGCTGCCGTCGACCTGTCCGCAGATACCTTTCACTGCGCGGTCACCGACGCTGGCCTTATCCGCCGTCAGGATGTCGCAGGTGGAGGTGCCGATCACTTTCACCAGCGTATTGGGTTGGGCGCCAGCGCCCACCGCGCCCATATGGCAGTCAAACGCACCGCCGGAGATTGCCACGTTTTGCGGCAGGCCCAGGCGTGTTGCCCACTCTTCACAGAGCGTGCCCACCGGAATATCGGCGGTAAAGGTGTCGGTAAAGAGCGGGTACTTCAGGCTCTTGTTGATAATCGGATCGAGTTCATCAAAGAAGGCTGCCGGTGGCAGACCGCCCCAGCTTTCATGCCATAGGGATTTATGCCCGGCGCTGCAGCGGCCGCGGCGAATATCCTGCGGGCGGGTGGTACCTGAGAGCAGGGCAGGAACCCAGTCACACAGTTCAATCCACGATGCGGCTGCCTGTGCAACCGCTGCGTCAGCGCGGGTGACATGCAGGATCTTGGCCCAGAACCATTCACTGGAATAAATTCCGCCGATGTAGCGCGAATAGTCGGTTTTGCCCGGCTGGTGGCACAACCGGGTGATGGCTTCGGCCTCTTCGACGGCGGTATGGTCTTTCCACAGCACAAACATGGCGTTCGGGTTGTCGGCGAATTCAGGACGCAGCGCCAGCACCCGGCCTTCCGCATCCACTGGTGCGGGGGTAGAACCGGTGCTGTCTACGCCAATCCCAACCACCTCTGCACGCTGGGCGTCAGTCAGTTCTGCCAGCACGGTTTTGATTGCCGCTTCCATCGACTCGATGTAGTCGCGTGGATGGTGACGGAACTGGTTGTTTGGCGCATCGCAGTAGCGCCCCTCTTGCCAGCGTGGGTACCACTCAACGCTGGTTGCTATCTCCTGGCCGGACGTACAGTCCACTGCCAGGGCGCGAACCGAGTCGCTGCCAAAATCGAGGCCAATCGCAATTGCCATGGTGTTGCTCCATCAGAAAACAGGTATGAGAGAACATTAGAGACTGGGGGCGAAAATCGTCAGGCAGGATCCGCTAATCTTATGGACTAAATTGCTGTTGAGATGGAAAGTGTGACGCCGTGCAAATATTCAATGTGGACATTTCTGCCGCACTTATAGACACTTTTGTTACTGCTTATCTGCCCACTCTGGCGGAGAAATCAGGGGGAAAGGCTGAAACATGGCGGACGTAAAAGAGACGTGATGCTTTTTGGATCTCGTCGCAGGCCATTTTTATACGGCTTTTAACGATATGGACAATTGGTTTCCTTCAGTACCGTTGGGAGAACTGAATCTATGGCCGAAACGCAAAACGATCCCTTACTGCCGGGTTATTCGTTTAACGCCCACCTGGTGGCGGGGCTGACCCCTATCGAGGCTGAGGGATATCTCGATTTTTACGTTGACCGTCCGCTTGGGATGAAAGGGTACATTCTGAACCTGACCGTGCGTGGGGAAGGGATAATCAAAAACAACGATCAGCAGTTCGTCTGTCGTCCCGGCGATATGCTGCTGTTTCCGCCTGGCGAGATCCACCATTACGGGCGTCATCCGGATGCCAAAGAGTGGTATCACCAGTGGGTCTACTTCCGCCCCCGCGCCTACTGGCAGGAGTGGCTTTCGTGGCCAGCCATATTTGCACACACCGGTTTTTACCGCCCGGACGATGCTCATCTTGCCCAGTTCCGCGAGCTGTTTGCCCAGATCATAGAGGCAGGGCAGGCGGGTGGGCGCTACGCTGAACTGCTGGCGATTAATTTGCTTGAACAGGTGTTACTGCGCCGGATGGAGGCGATTAACGCGTCGCTTAATCCGCCGCTGGATAATCGTGTGCGCGATGCCTGCCAGTACATCAGCGACCACCTGGCCGACAGCCAGTTTGATATCGCCAGCGTGGCCCAGCATGTCTGTTTGTCGCCGTCGCGGCTGTCGCATCTGTTCCGGCAGCAGTTGGGTGTCAGCGTGCTGAGCTGGCGCGAAGATCAGCGCATCAGCCAGGCGAAACTGCTGCTCAGCACCACCCGGATGCCCATTGCCACCGTAGGGCGCAATGTGGGCTTTGAAGATCAGCTCTATTTTTCCCGCGTATTTAAAAAATGCACTGGCGCCAGCCCCAGTGAATTCCGGGCGGGATGTGAATAAACGGTAAAAAAAGATAAACAAGCAGGTGAACAACGGAAGCAACCTGTAAACTATTCAGACAATTGTTGTCTTGACGCGATGCAGGGCGCTAAGCAGAATCCCTGATTCGTTTTCTGACCGGAATAGTTATGCAGGCATTGCTGGAACATTTTATTACCCAGTCCGTTATGTATTCGCTTATCGCCGTTGCGCTGGTGGCGTTTCTGGAATCGCTGGCGCTGGTTGGACTGATCCTGCCTGGTACGGTGATGATGGCGGCGTTGGGCGCGTTGATTGGCAGCGGTGAGGTCAATTTCTGGCAGGCATGGCTGGCCGGTATGATCGGCTGCTTGCTGGGCGACTGGATCTCCTTCTGGCTGGGCTGGCGTTTCAAGAAGCCGCTGCACCGCTGGTCTTTCATGAAGAAGAACAAAGCGTTGCTGGATAAAACCGAGCATGCGCTGCATCAGCACAGCATGTTTACGATCCTCGTCGGACGCTTTGTCGGGCCAACGCGTCCGCTGGTGCCGATGGTCGCCGGGATGCTGGATCTGCCCGTCGCAAAATTCGTTTTGCCGAACATTATCGGCTGCGTCTTCTGGCCGCCGTTCTACTTCCTGCCGGGGATCCTGGCGGGGGCGGCAATTGATATTCCTGACGATGTGCAGAGCGGTGGCTTTAAATGGTTATTGCTGGCAACAGCGCTGCTGTTATGGCTCGCTGCATGGTTGTGCTGGCGGCTATGGCGCAGCGCGAAAGCGAATGTCGATCGTCTGACGCGCTATCTGCCTCGTTCGCGCTTGCTGTGGCTGGCGCCGCTGACGCTGGGCGTTGCCGTCGTGGCGCTGATCGCGCTGATTCGCCACCCGCTGATGCCGGTGTACGGTGAGATCCTGTTGAAGGTGGTCAGCCGTTAAGGATCCCCAGCAGGTGCGACGCGCTTGCTTTGCCACTCATCAACTCTTCGGTTTCACCCTCCCACACGATACGACCCTCCGCGATCACCACCGATCGCGGGGCGATGCGTGCGGCATCTTCAATACTGTGTGACACCATCAGCATCGTCAGTTGCTGACGCTGGCAGACCTCCTGTACCAGGGCGAGCATTTCCTGACGCAGCGCGGGATCGAGTGCAGAGAAGGGCTCATCCAGCAGCAGTATCGGCTGCTCGCGAACCAGACAGCGGGCCAGCGCCACGCGCTGACGTTGTCCGCCAGAGAGCTCTCCGGGGAGTCGGTCAATAAACGTGGTGATGCCCATCTGCCCGGCAATCTTTTCCAGCTTCTGGCGCTGTGAGTCGTTCAGTTTCAGCCCCGGATCCATACCCAGCGCGATGTTTTGCCGCACCGTCAGATGGGTGAACAGATTATTTTCCTGGAACAGCATCGAGACCGGACGCCTGGCGGGCGGGGTGTAGGTATGGTCGTTGTTTTCAATGATTATCGACCCGCTTGCCGGTTGCAGAAAACCGGCAATCAGATTGAGTAAGGTACTTTTCCCTGCCCCGCTTGGGCCAAGCACGGCAATCATCTCACCCGGGCGTACCGACAGGCTGAACCGCATAGGCAGGTGTTGGTAGAGCCAGGTGACATCAGTCAGTTTTAACATTGCGCCCCGGAAGTTTTTCGATAACGGTAAATAAGGCAAAGCACAGCAACAGCAGCAACAGCGCCGTGACGGCCCCCTCCTGGCTGCGATAGGAGCCGATCTGCTGATACAACCAGTATGGCAGCGTGCGGAAATCTTCATTGCCGAAGAGCGCCACCACACCAAAATCTCCAATGGAGAGCACACAAGCGAAGGCCAGCGCCTGAGCAAGCGGGCGTTTCAGCGCTCGCAGTTCAACCACCTTTAACCGGCGCCAGCCCTGTATACCAAGCGACTGACACAGCAAAGCGTAACGGCTGTTGACGTCGCGCATGGGGTTTTCCAGCACCTTCAGCGCATAGGGAATGGTCATCAGGGCGTTGGTAAAAATCACGATTCCGTCGGCGCTTTCCGGCAGACCAACCGTACTGTTGAACAATAAAAAGAAGCCGGTTGCCAGGACGATGCCCGGCATTGCGAGGATTAACATCCCCGTCAGCTCCAGCGCTTGTCCGGCTTTGCGCGCCTGGCGCGCATAAAGTTCGCGACTGCTCCACAGCAGCATCATGGTCAGCACGATACACAATAGCCCGGCAGCCAGTGCGATGCGCAAGGATGTCCAGGTCGCCTGCCAGAGGACGGGCTGTTGCAACACGGAGACGAGGTTAAGGTTAACGCCATCGACGATGACGGCCATCAGCGGTGGCAGAAGCAACAGCAGGGCCAGTACGATCAACATCACATCCGCGATTCGGCTGTGCAGGCTGTCCTGTGGATCGCGCCAGCCTGTAATCTGATGACTGCCCGGTGGAATGGCTTTGCTCAGACGCTGACTCAGTAGGACCAGCACAAGACAGCACAGCATCTGTACCAGAGCCAGAAGCGCAGCGCGGCCGGGGTCGTAGTCGTAACTCAGCGCCTGGTAAATCGCCAGTTCGATGGTGGTCGCCTGTGGTCCACCACCAAGAGAAAGCACGGTGGCGAAACTGGCAAAACAGAGCATGAAGATCAGCGCCGCAACCGGAGGGATTTGACGGCGCAGCCATGGCCATTCGACAAAGCGGAAGAATGGCCAGCCGCGCATACCCAGCTGTGCCGCAAGCTGACGCTGCTCGCCGGGGATAGCCTCCAGCGCCTGTAAAAAAAGCCGGGTCGCCATGGGCATGTTGAAAAAGATGTGCGCCAGCAGAATACCTTTGAGTCCGTAAGGGGAGAAGGTCCACTCCAGACCAAGCTGGTTAAAGAGGGCGGCCAGCCAGCCCTGACGACCATATACGCTCAGGATCCCAAACACTGCCACCAGGACGGGCAGGATCAGCGTCATGGTGCACAGTCTCAACAGCGCCTCCCTGCCGGGGAAACGTCTGCGGTAGAGCGCCCGCGCGAGAAAAATGGCCGGGATCACCGACAGCAGGGCAGAGAGAAACGCCTGCCAGAAAGAGAACCGGATGACGTGCCAGAGATAGCTGTCGTGCCAGAGAGAGAGCAGATCACTCTCCGGCGCGTTAAACCACAATGCCAGAAAAGCACCCAGACTGACCGCCACCATCACTACAGCGGCGAGCAGTCCGGGAAATAACCAGCCGGGAATTAGCGGCTGACGGCGCGTTGCCATTCACTTACCCATGCTGCTCGCTGCGCGGCGACCTGCTGCGGCGTAAACTCCAGCGAGGTTTGCGGTTTGGTCAGTTGCTCAAAGCCCGCAGGCAGCGTCACGTTGGTCACCGGATACATCCAGTTACCCGTTGGGATCGCATTCTGGAACGCCGGGGAGACCATGAATTTCAGGAACTTCTCGGCCATTTCCGGCTGCTTGCTGGTGGCAGTGCGGGCAGCCACTTCCACCTGCAGGTAATGACCTTCAGCGAAATCAGCGGCGGCGTAGTTGTCTTTCTTCTCGGCGATAATGTGATAAGCCGGGGAGGTGGTATAGCTCAGCACCAGGTCGCTCTCCCCTTTCAGGAACAGGCCATAGGCTTCGCTCCAGCCTTTGGTGACGGTCACGGTTTTGGCGGCCAGCTTCTGCCACGCCTCCGGCGTTTTATCACCGTATACCTTCTGCATCCACAGCAGCAGGCCCAGACCCGGCGTGCTGGTGCGCGGATCTTCATAAATCACGCGCCATTTCTGGTCGCTTTCCACCAGCTCCTTCAGGCTTTTCGGCGGGTTCTTCAGCTTGTTTTTGTCGTAAACAAACGCAAAATAACCGTAATCGAACGGCACAAAGGTGTCGTTTTTCCAGCCGCCCGGCACGTTAACCGCATCTGCCGCTACGCCGCTTTTGGCGAACAGTTTCGTTTGCGAGGCCGCATCCAGCAGGTTGTTATCCAGGCCGAGTACCACGTCGGCCTTGCTGTTTTTACCTTCCATACGCAGACGGTTAAGCAGCGAGACGCCATCTTCCAGCGCCACGAATTTCAGTTCGCAGTTGCAGTCGGCTTCAAAGGCTTTTTTGACGACCGGGCCTGGGCCCCAGTCGGCTGAAAAGGAGTCGTAGGTGTAGACCGTCAGGACGGGTTTTGCGAAAGCAGGCAGCGCAAACAGCGCCAGCAGGGGAAGCACTTTTTTTAACACTTTGCACCTCAAGGTTGAGTGGCAAAGGATTTTGAGCGACAGCCTCAAATCCCTTCGCCGGCGTTATCCGGATCAGGTTCGACGGGTATTATCTCAGCGCACATCAGTGATGCAGCACCCCGTTGAGAACGGCGGTATTGTAATGATTTGGCGAATATTACGAAAGTGTTATGGCTCCGGTGGCGCAAACCAGGCGGATTTAAAATCAAACCAGCCCAGCGTATTCATCCGTAACCCCCGCATACTGCGCTGGCCCTGGATCATCAGCCAGTGGTGGATCAGCGGTACGATCGCCTGTTCGGCCAGCAGCGCCTGACACCAGGTGGCCAGGTTCATCTCACCCGCGCGCCACTGCGCCGCATCCTGCTGCCAGTCCCGATCGATACAGTGCTGGATCAGCGGGACTTCATACAGGTGTGAGAAGAGCGAGAAATCGAGCGGCAGGGTGAAGTTGGCGCTGTTCAGCCAGATATCGCTGGTCAGTTCCCCCTGGTGCCATTCGTCATAGTCCACTTCCCTGATGTCCAGCCGGACGCCTTCTGCAGCCAGCAGTCTGGTCATGATCCTGGCGATAAAACGGTGTTCCACGTGCTCGCGGTAGTAGGTCAGGGTGACAGACTCCAGCCCTGCCGGTTTGTCACAGTGGGCAGGCCGGGCATGATGCCAGCGAGGAAGCAACCCGTACGCCGGGAACCAGTACGTCTGATACTGTTCTTCCGCATGGTAAATCAGATTGGAAGGAGATAAGACGTGGCTGATCCATTTGCGTACCGCCTGATTGGCCCCGCGGTGGGTGCGGCTGTCAAACAGCAGGTAGTAGCAGCCCTCCTCAAGGCGGCTTTCCACCGCCTTTTCGCCCGTTGTGGGGCCTTCAAGCGTCAGCCCGGCGCTGAGCTCTTCATTGAGATCCGGTAATACCCAGACGTTCACTTCGTCGATCAGCGCCCGGTAGCCAAAATAGTCATCAAACGCGCGAATTTTCAGCTGGTTATTGGTGTTACGCGACACGGCATAGGGCCCGGTGCCAATGGGCTGGCTGGCAAAATTGTGCAGCGATTCCCACTCTCCTGGCAAAATCATTGATGGGACATACCCCAGCAGCCAGGGGAGCCATTCATCCGGCTGAGACAGTTCAATATCCAGCGTCCAGGCGGTGGGGGAGTGAACGCGCGAGATATGCGAATAAAGCGGAAGCTTGCGGGCACGTTCCAGTGAGGCGATGACATCGCGCATTTCCAGCTCGCGGCCGTGGTGAAAGTGGATGCCGGGACGTAAGAAAAAGCGCCAGTGACGTGGGGAGAGTTGCTGCCAGTGGTGCGCAATATCAGCTTCCAGTTCCCCGTTTTCCTCATTTATTCGCGTCAGGCCGCTGAATATTTGTCGCGCCATATGGGTTTCTGAGCGGCGTAAGGCCGTGCCGGGGAGCAGATTCTTCATCGGGCGATAGTAGAGCACCCGCAGAATGTGGCGGCCCTGACGAAAACTCCGCCCAAGATGGGAGACCAGCATCTGACGCACTGCGGCTTTATCGCCTACCAGTTGCACCAGTTGATCGATTCTGTCCTGTTCCAGCAGATCTTCCGCTCGCTGTTGCTGCAAGGCCAGCCCGGTATAGAGAAAGGTCAGACGTGAGCGTTTGCCGCGTCCCGCTTCGGCTTCCCAGTTTAACCAGCCCTGTTGCTGCATGGTGTTAAGCAGCGTGCGCATATGACGTCGGGAGCAGTTAAGGAGTTCAGCCAGTTCGTTAAGCGTGGTCTCCTGCGATTGCCCTTCGCAGCACTGCCAGAGGCGGATGAATTGTTGTTGCAGACGACCAGAAGGCATAAAAGGGGAACTCCTGACAAAAAATCAGCAATTTATTAATCCCTATATTAAGCCAATAATGATTCCCGATGAAGTGAGGAGGTACATTATGAAGAGGTCTACCGCACGTCAGTTTTATCAGCAGTACTTTTCAGCGACAAAAGGAACGTCCTGGCTGGCCCGTCAGTGTGCTGAGCAACGGCTGAAAATGTTAGAAGAACTGATGCAGTGGGACGTTACGAAACCGACCTCTTCTCGCTAACTCGCCTCGATCATGTGTGACTGAGTATTGGTGCTTATCACCCGCCAGCAAAATGTTTTTTGCTGGCTTTTTTCGTTTATTCTTTCACCCAATTTCGATTCGCTTTCACAAGGACTTGCAGATGCTCTGGTTAATGACGATGGGGCGACGCCTGAACGGCGTGTATGCCGCTTTTATGCTGGTGGCCTTTATGATGGGCGTGGCGGGGGCGCTGCAGGCACCGACGCTGAGTCTTTTTCTCAGCCGGGAGGTGGGGGCGCAGCCGTTTTGGGTCGGCCTGTTTTATACCGTGAACGCCATCGCCGGGATCCTGGTAAGCCTGGGGCTGGCGAAACGATCCGACAGCCAGGGCGATCGCCGCAAGTTGATCCTCTTTTGTTGCGCCATGGCTGTGGGTAACGCGCTGCTGTTTGCCTTTAATCGTCACTACCTGACGCTGATCACCTGCGGCGTGCTGCTGGCTTCACTGGCGAATACCGCCATGCCGCAGCTGTTCGCGCTGGCCCGGGAATATGCCGACAATTCGGCGCGGGAAGTAGTGATGTTTAGCTCGGTGATGCGTGCGCAGCTCTCTCTTGCATGGGTTATTGGTCCGCCGCTGGCCTTTATGCTGGCGTTGAATTACGGTTTTACCGCCATGTTTTCCATCGCTGCGGGGATTTTTGCCATTAGCCTGGCACTGATTGCCTTCGTGCTGCCGTCAGTGGCGCGTGTCGAACAGACAGCGGATAAACCCATTACTCAGGTGAGCGGCTGGCAGGATAAAAACGTCCGTATGCTGTTTATCGCCTCCACGCTGATGTGGACCTGCAACACCATGTATATCATTGATATGCCGCTATGGATCAGCAGCGATCTGGGTCTGCCGGATAAGCTTGCGGGGATCTTAATGGGGACGGCCGCCGGGCTGGAAATTCCGGCGATGATTCTGGCGGGATACTACGTCAAACATTTCGGGAAACGCCGGATGATGCTGATAGCCGTAGCGGCCGGGGTGCTTTTCTACCTGGGGCTGATTTTCTTCCATACACGAGAGGCGTTGCTGGCCCTGCAGCTGTTTAATGCTGTGTTTATTGGGATCGTGGCCGGGATAGGGATGCTCTGGTTCCAGGATTTAATGCCCGGGCGGGCGGGGTCGGCGACCACACTCTTTACCAACAGTATCTCCACGGGGGTAATTCTGGCGGGGGTGATTCAGGGGGCGTTGTCGCAAAGCTATGGACATGGGTCGGTCTACTGGATGATTGCACTAACGTCGATTGTCACGCTGATGCTGACCTGGCGCGTAAAAGACGTCTGATTCTGGAAGGCGCCTTCACGAAATGAAACGATTTTCTGACAGAGTTTAAGAAGACACATAGAGTGCGTGGCGGGTGCTTGAGGCTGTTTGCCTCAGGCTTTCGCAAGAGGCAAACAGTGGAGAGTCCCACATCAAAAAACTGATGGGGAGACCAACTTCACAACCAACATTGCGAGGTTAGTCTCTTCATTGCCGAAAAGCAATAAGGAGGCTGGAATGCCAAAACGTACTCTGCTGTTAGGTTTGTTTCTGATCTGTACAACGCTGTTGATCTTCACCTGGATGGTGCGTGATTCACTGTGTGAATTGCATTTCAGACAGGAGAAAACAGAGCTGGCAGCAGTGTTGGCTTACGAAGCAAAACGTTAGCGGTATGGGCGGGGAAAGTTCCCCGCCCCTCCAGAGTGGTTGAGCCTCAACGCACCCTTATCAATGGCCCGCATCGTGCGGGCCATTGCTTTTAACCCATAAACGCAGGCTGTTTTTTCTCGTATGCGGAGATGGCGTCTTCATGCTGAAGCGTCAGGCCAATGCTGTCCAGACCGTTCAGCATGCAGTGGCGACGAAAGGCATCGATGCTGAAGCTGTAGGTCTTATCTCCGGCTTTCACCACTTCCGCTTCCAGATCCACTTCAAACGACATGCCCGGATTTGCCTTAACCAGCGCGAACAATTCATCCACTTGCTCGTCACTCAGCGTCACTGGCAGCAGCTGGTTGTTGAAGCTGTTGCCGTAGAAGATATCCGCAAAGCTCGGGGCGATCACCACTTTAAAACCGTAATCGGTCAGCGCCCATGGTGCGTGCTCACGTGAGGAGCCGCAGCCAAAGTTTTCCCGTGCCAGCAGAATGGAGGCGCCTTTATATTCCGGGAAATTCAGCACAAATTCCGGGTCAGGTACCTGACCTTTATCATCCAGAAAACGCCAGTCGTTAAACAGATGAGCACCAAATCCGGTGCGGGTGACCTTCTGCAAAAATTGCTTCGGGATGATCGCATCAGTATCGACGTTAGCGGCGTCCAGAGGGACAACCCGGCCTGTATGTTGGGTAAATTTCTCTGCCATGATTGTCTCCTTATTTCAGGCTGCGAATATCGGCGAAATGGCCGGTAACTGCCGCAGCGGCGGCCATCGCCGGGCTGACCAGGTGGGTGCGTCCACCGCGGCCCTGACGTCCTTCAAAGTTACGGTTACTGGTGGAGGCACAACGTTCGCCCGGATTCAGGCGGTCATTGTTCATGGCCAGACACATGGAGCAGCCAGGCAAGCGCCACTCGAAGCCCGCTTCGATAAAGATCTTATCCAGGCCTTCGGCTTCCGCCTGCGCTTTTACCGGGCCAGAGCCTGGCACAACCAGCGCCTGCACGCCGGGTGCCACTTTACGGCCTTTGGCGATCTCCGCCGCAGCGCGTAAATCTTCGATACGCGAGTTGGTGCAGGAGCCAATAAAGACTTTGTCGATGGTCACATCGGTCAACGGCACACCGGGTTTGAGACCCATATACGCCAGCGCTTTTTCGGCACTGGCGCGTTCGACCGGATCGGTAAATGAGGCCGGATCGGGAATGGTGTCATTCACGGAAATGACCTGACCCGGGTTGGTTCCCCAGGTCACCTGCGGGGCAATCTCCTCTGCCTGCAGGGTAACAACGGTATCAAAAACCGCGTCATCATCGGTTTTCAGGGTTTTCCAGTACGCGACGGCGTCAGCGTAATCCTGACCTTTTGGTGCGTGCAGACGCCCTTTTACATAGTTGAAGGTGGTTTCATCCGGTGCCACCAGACCTGCTTTGGCCCCCATCTCGATGGCCATATTGCACAGAGTCATACGACCTTCCATGCTCAGCGCCTGAATAGCGTCACCGCAGAACTCAACAACGTGCCCGGTGCCGCCGGCACTGCCCGTTTTACCGATGATGGCCAGCACGATGTCTTTCGCGGTGATCCCCGGCGCGGCTTTGCCTTTCACTTCAATCTTCATGGTTTTGGCTCGGCCCTGTTTAAGGGTCTGCGTAGCCAGAACATGCTCAACTTCAGAGGTGCCAATACCGAAGGCCAGTGCACCAAACGCGCCGTGCGTTGCGGTATGGGAGTCGCCGCAGACGATGGTCATGCCGGGCAGGGTGATCCCCTGCTCAGGCCCCATCACGTGAACGATACCCTGATACGGATGGTTCAGATCGTAGAGCTCGACGCCAAACTCGTTACAGTTCTTGATCAACTCCTGCATCTGGATACGCGCCATTTCGCCCGACGCATTGATATCTTTGGTCTGGGTGGAAACGTTGTGATCCATTGTCGCGAAGGTTTTACCCGGCTGACGTACCGGGCGTTTGTGCGCACGCAGCCCATCAAATGCCTGTGGGGAGGTCACTTCGTGTACCAGATGCCTGTCGATATAGAGCAGCGGGGTTTCGTTTGGTGCCTCGTAGACAACATGTGCATCAAACAATTTTTCATATAACGTCTTCGCCATGATTACACCCCTTCAGCGACATAGCAGGCAATGATGTCGCCCATTTCATCGGTACTGACTGCCGCCGTGCCGCGTGCTAAATCACCGGTACGGACGCCTTCTTCTAACGCGCGATTAATGGCGTTTTCAATTGCGGTTGCCGCATCGCCTGCATCCAGGCTGTAGCGCAGCAGCAGAGCCAGGGAGAGGATCTGCGCAATCGGGTTAGCAATGTTTTTACCTGCGATATCCGGCGCGGAGCCGCCAGCAGGCTCGTACAGGCCAAAGCCTTCTTCGTTCAGGCTCGCTGATGGCAGCATGCCCATGGAGCCGGTGATCATCGCGCACTCATCCGAGAGGATATCGCCGAACAGGTTGGAGCACAGCAGCACGTCAAACTGGGACGGATCTTTAATCAGCTGCATTGTCGCGTTGTCGATGTACATATGCGACAGCTCAACGTCAGGATAATGCTTAGCAACTTCGCTGACGATCTCACGCCATAAGATGGATGACTGCAGCACATTCGCTTTATCGATAGAGGTCACTTTATGGCGGCGTTTGCGTGCAGACTCAAAAGCGATATGGGCGATACGTTCAATTTCGAAACGGTGATAGACCTCGGTGTCGAACGCTTTTTCATGCCGGCCGCTGCCTTCACGGCCTTTTGGCTGACCGAAATAGATCCCGCCGGTCAGCTCACGCACGCACAGAATGTCGAAGCCGTTAGCGGCGATATCCGCGCGCAGCGGGCAGAACTCTTCCAGACCCTGATACAGCTTTGCCGGACGCAGGTTACTGAACAGCTTGAAATGTTTACGCAGCGGCAGCAACGCGCCGCGCTCTGGCTGCTCTGCGGGTGGCAGGTGTTCCCATTTCGGGCCACCCACGGAGCCAAACAGGACGGCATCGGCGTTCTCGCAGCCCTCTACCGTTGCTTTTGGCAGCGGCGTACCGTGATTATCGATAGCAATACCGCCCACGTCGTAGTGGCTGGTGGTAATTTTCATCGCAAAACGCGAGCGAACGGCTTCCAGTACTTTCAGCGCCTGTGCCATCACTTCCGGGCCAATACCGTCACCCGGCAACACAGCAATATGGTAATTCTTCGACATTACACGGTTTCCTTGTTGTTCTCTTTATTCTGAGCTTTGCGTTGCAACTCTTTTTCGACTTCAGCGGCGCGCCAGATATTGTTCAGGACATGCACCATCGCTTTCGCAGAGGATTCGACGATATCGGTCGCCAGACCCACGCCGTGGAAGCGACGGCCGTTATAATTGACCACGATATCCACCTGACCGAGCGCATCTTTGCCATGGCCTTTGGCCGTCAGGTCATATTTGACCAGCTCCACGTCGTATTCGGTGACGCGGTTAATTGCCTGGTAGATAGCATCGACAGGACCATTGCCGTTTGCCGCTTCCGCTTTTATCTCATCCCCGCAGGCCAGCTTGATGGATGCCGTGGCGATATCGCTGGAGCCGGACTGCACGCTGAAGTAATCCAGACGGAAATGCTCTGGCTCTTCCTGCTGCTTATTAATGAAGGCCAGTGCTTCCAGGTCATAGTCGAATACCTGACCTTTTTTGTCAGCCAGCTTCAGGAACGCGTCGTACAGCTGATCCATGTTGTAATCGCTGTCCTTGTAACCCATCTCTTCCATACGATGTTTCACTGCCGCACGGCCGGAGCGGGAGGTCAGATTCAACTGAACCTGGTTCAGACCGATCGATTCCGGGGTCATGATTTCGTAGTTTTCGCGGTTTTTCAGTACGCCATCCTGGTGGATACCGGAAGAGTGCGCGAATGCGCCGGTACCGACAATCGCCTTGTTGGCGGGGATCGGCATGTTGCAAATCTGGCTGACGGTCTGGCTGGTACGCCAGATTTCATTGTGATTGATGCGGGTATTCACGTTCATGATGTCTTTGCGCACTTTGATCGCCATGATCACTTCTTCCAGGGAACAGTTGCCTGCGCGTTCCCCGATACCGTTCATCGCACCTTCTACCTGACGGGCACCGGCGTGAACAGCGGCGATGGCGTTGCCGACGGCCAGGCCTAAATCGTCGTGGGTATGAACAGAGATAATTGCCTTATCAATGTTTGGCACACGATCATACAAGCCAGTAATGATGTTGGAGAACTCAAACGGCATGGTGTAGCCGACGGTGTCCGGGATGTTGATGGTTTTGGCCCCGGCATTAATGGCGGCTTCCACCACGCGTGCTAGATCCTCAATTGGCGTGCGGCCTGCGTCTTCACATGAGAATTCAACATCATCCGTGTAGTTGCGCGCGCGTTTGACCATGTAGACCGCGCGCTCAATCACCTCGTCGAGGGTGCTGCGCAACTTGGTGGCAATATGCATGGGAGAGGTGGCAATAAAAGTATGAATACGGAATGCTTCAGCCACTTTCAGTGACTCGGCGGCAACGTCGATGTCTTTCTCAACGCAACGTGCCAGACCACAGACGCGGCTGTTTTTGATGGTACGGGCGATGGTCTGTACCGATTCGAAATCACCCGGAGAAGAGACCGGGAAACCCACCTCCATCACGTCGACACCCATACGTTCGAGAGCCAGCGCAATCTGCAGCTTCTCTTTCACACTCAGGCTCGCCTGTAATGCCTGTTCACCGTCACGTAAAGTGGTATCAAAAATAATGACTTGCTGGCTCATGGGTTAGGTCCTTGTCAGTCTTAGGGCGCCTTGCTACGAGCATAAAAAAACCCGCGCAGTGGCGCGGGTTTTTAGTCTTACTGGTGACGATTCAACGCTGAATTTCGCCCGCCAGTCTACCGCGCACAGAGGATGCGTTTAGTAGTAGTAGACCGGTGAAACGAATGGTGCGAATCATGAATCGTGCTCCGTTAAATTCAATATGCTTTTAGTGGTACTGGATATGGGGGTTGATGTCAACCCCTGACAACAAAAACGACCCCGATCGCACGATGTTCCAGAGAATTTTATTTAGCTAATTGTGCTGGTTTTTATCTTTCATGCCTTTTGAAAAGTCTATTTTTGGACTGGAGATTCATCTCCGGAACGATTTAAATATAATTAGTATCAATTCAACATACGTCTGCAATGGATGAGCCCTGAGAAGAATTGTTTTTAATTTCATTGATTTATTAGTGCTGCAAATAAAAATGCAGTAAATAAAGCGTGAGCAATGATGCGAGTTTGTTAATTGTTTGGCATGGCTCACGTGAATAGTTTAATAATTCTTAAGTTATCATTAACTGAAGGGCGATTGTGTATTTGTCTTGATTATGGTTTCATGCAAACCATAATGTCATTGATATCATTTATGCGGAATTTCATCTCACCATCAATGACCTGGGCGAAGTCACCCTTTTGATGATGCGCTCTTTATATTTTCCGAATTTTAAACAATTCTCTTTCGCTGGTTGTATCTGCATGGTAAATCATATTTTTCGAAATTATTACTGTAATTTGGCAAAGGGAGTTTAGCGTGACAGTGGAGCCAGGAGTGCCAGAAAATAATATTAATCAACCTCAGGGTTATAATGGGGTTAAACCTCAGTTACGCACCGTGGATCTCAATCTGTTGACCGTGTTTGACGCGGTGATGCAGGAACAGAATATCACGCGGGCAGCGCAGTCTCTGGGGATGTCGCAGCCTGCCGTCAGCAATGCGGTATCCCGGCTTAAAGTGATGTTTAATGACGAATTGTTTGTTCGTTATGGCAGAGGGATTCAACCCACGGCGCGTGCATTTCAGCTGTTTGGCTCTATCCGCCAGGCGTTACAGTTGGTGCAAAATGAACTGCCGGGATCGGGTTTTGAGCCCTTAAGCAGTGAGCGTGTTTTCCATCTTTGCGTATGTAGCCCGTTAGATAATTATTTGACGTCCGTGATCTACAATAAAGTGGAAGAAATTGCGCCCAATATTCAGCTGGTATTTAAATCTTCTCTTAATCAGAACACAGAACATCAGCTTCGATATCAGGAAACAGAATTCGTTCTGGGATACGAAGAGTTCCGTCGTCCGGAATTTTCCTGTGTGCCTCTGTTTAAAGATGAAATGGTACTGGTCGCCAGCAAAAAACATCCACGAATGAATATGCCGCTGCGCGAAAGTGATGTTTATAACGAGCAGCATGCTGTTGTTGCCCTCGACCGATACGCCTCATTTAGTCTGCCGTGGTATGACACTGCGGATAAACAGGCGAGCGTGGCTTATCAGGGAATGGCCATGGTCAGCGTCTTAAATGTGGTTTCCCAGACCCATCTGGTCGCTATTGCCCCGCGTTGGCTGGCAGAGGAGTTTTCGGAACCCTTAAATCTGCAAATTCTGCCGTTGCCGCTCAAGCTCAATAGTCGTACCTGTTATCTTTCCTGGCATGAAGCCGCATGCCGGGATAAAGGCCATCAGTGGATGGAAGAATTGCTTATTAGCATTTGCCGCCGATAAGCGCGTCAGGATAAATCACATCGGCGCGTGTGGTTTATCCTGCGTATTTTTTCATTTTCGGTATTTTGTGCTGTTGTTATTTTTTCTGGCTGCTGCCAGCCTCGCAAAAATAGATGATTTTCTGAAAGGTTGCGCTTTTCAGCGATGATTTATCATCTCACGAACGAATCACAGTGGAATTAACCATATCCTCCCTTTAACGCTGCTTTTTGTGCTTCTGACCCCGTTTGCCGCGTCCTGTTTGCTAATTGCCTGCCTCAAAACGAGCGGTTAAGGTAACGATCACTCTGCAATATATAAGATTGGTTCATCACGATCGTAAGACGGTGTGGAAATGAATTCTGCAGTCCGTCTATAACAAAATGCCTGGAGGCAAAGCATGGAGATGTTGTCTGGCGCGGAAATGGTCGTCCGATCGTTAATCGATCAGGGCGTTAAGCAGGTGTTCGGCTACCCTGGAGGCGCAGTTCTGGATATTTATGATGCGCTTCATACGGTAGGCGGCATTGACCATGTTTTGGTGCGCCACGAGCAGGCGGCGGTGCACATGGCTGACGGGCTGGCGCGTGCGACGGGTGAAGTGGGCGTGGTATTGGTCACCTCCGGCCCCGGCGCGACGAATGCCATTACCGGCATTGCGACAGCCTATATGGACTCCATCCCGCTGGTCATTCTATCCGGGCAGGTCGCAACGTCACTGATTGGCTACGATGCATTTCAGGAGTGCGACATGGTGGGGATTTCACGCCCCGTTGTGAAGCACAGTTTCCTGGTGAAGCAAACCGAAGACATTCCCGGCGTACTGAAAAAAGCCTTCTGGCTGGCAGCCAGTGGGCGTCCTGGTCCTGTGGTGGTCGATCTGCCAAAAGATATTCTTAACCCGGCAAACAAGCTGCCGTATGTCTGGCCGGAAACGGTAAGCATGCGCTCCTACAACCCAACGACACAGGGCCACAAAGGCCAGATCAAACGTGCGTTACACACGCTTCTGGCTGCGAAAAAACCGGTGGTCTATGTCGGCGGCGGCGCGGTTAACTCAGCCTGTGAAGCGCAACTGCGTGAGCTGATCGAAAAATTGAATCTTCCTGTCGCCTCGTCACTGATGGGACTGGGCGCCTTCCCGGCAACGCACCGCCAGGCTCTGGGTATGTTGGGCATGCACGGTACCTATGAAGCCAACATGACGATGCATCATTCGGATGTGATCTTTGCCGTTGGCGTGCGCTTTGACGATCGCACGACCAACAATCTGGCGAAGTACTGCCCGAACGCCACCGTGCTGCATATTGATATCGATCCTACGTCTATTTCGAAAACGGTACCGGCGGATGTGCCGATCGTTGGGGATGCGCGACAGGTTCTGGAGCAAATGCTGGATCTGCTATCGCAGGAAACCCCTTCACAACCGTTGGACGAGATCCGCGACTGGTGGCAACAGATCGAGTTGTGGCGAGCACGTCAGTGTCTGAAATACGATACCCAAAGCGAAAACATTAAGCCGCAGGCGGTGATCGAAACCCTCTGGCGTCTGACGAAAGGTGAAGCCTATGTCACCTCTGATGTAGGTCAGCATCAGATGTTTGCCGCGCTTTATTATCCGTTTGATAAACCACGTCACTGGATCAACTCTGGTGGTCTGGGGACAATGGGCTTTGGGTTACCTGCCGCACTGGGGGTGAAGCTTGCGCTGCCGAATGAAACCGTCGTTTGCGTGACGGGAGACGGCAGCATTCAGATGAATATCCAGGAACTCTCCACCGCGTTGCAATATGAACTGCCGGTTCTGGTTCTGAACCTGAATAACGGTTATCTCGGTATGGTGAAGCAGTGGCAGGATATGATCTACTCTGGCCGCCATTCTCACTCCTACATGAAATCGCTGCCGGATTTTGTTCGTCTGGCCGAAGCCTATGGTCATGTCGGGATGCGGGTGACCGAGCCGGCAGAGCTGGAAGCGAAACTTGCTGAAGCGCTTGAACACGTCAAAAATAACCGCCTTGTTTTCATGGATGTCATTGTTGATGGCACAGAGCACGTTTATCCGATGCATATTCGCGGTGGTGGTATGGACGAAATGTGGTTAAGTAAAACGGAGAGAACCTGATATGCGCCGGATATTATCTGTATTACTGGAAAACGAGTCTGGCGCACTGTCACGCGTTATTGGACTCTTTGCACAACGCGGCTACAACATTGAGAGCCTGACCGTTGCCCCTACCGAGGATCCTACGCTGTCGCGCATGACGATTCAGACCGTCGGCGACGCCAAGGTGCTTGAGCAGATCGAGAAACAGTTACACAAACTTGTCGATGTTCTGCGCGTGAGCGAACTGGGGCAGGGGGCCTATGTAGAACGTGAGGTCATGCTGGTGAAAATTCAGGCCAGCGGTTACGGCCGTGAAGAGGTTAAACGCAACGCGGATATCTTCCGTGGGCAGATTATCGACGTTACCCCTTCTTTATATACGGTTCAGCTGGTGGGAACGAGTGACAAGCTGGACGCATTCCTGGCGTCCGTAAGGGATGTGGCAAAAATTGTTGAAGTTGCGCGGTCGGGCGTTGTCGGTCTTTCGCGCGGCGAGAAAATCATGCGTTAGCAGGCAATAAGGTTCGCCTCTTTCAGCCCGGTCACCAAAGCCGGGCTTTTTTTTGCGTAATACGCCGATAACACAGATAAAAGCGGTTGCCGCGAAAGCTATTCTGCGTTTAGATGTTAAAAGATTTAACCATAACCTTGACAGGGCCATGGACTCTTTTCTTTTTTTAAGGGGCAATTGTGAAACTGGATGAAATCGCCCGGCTAGCCGGCGTGTCACGAACTACGGCCAGCTATGTGATTAACGGTAAAGCAAAGCAGTACCGTGTCAGCGACAAAACCGTTGAGAAAGTCATGGCGGTGGTTCGTGAGCACAACTACCACCCGAATGCTGTCGCAGCGGGCTTACGTGCCGGGCGCACCCGATCGATTGGTCTGGTGATCCCCGATCTGGAAAACACCAGCTACACCCGCATCGCTAACTATCTTGAACGTCAGGCTCGCCAGCGGGGCTATCAGCTCCTGATTGCCTGCTCTGAAGATCAGCCTGATAACGAAATGCGCTGTATTGAGCATCTGCTCCAGCGTCAGGTTGATGCGATCATCGTTTCGACCTCCTTGCCACCCGAGCATCCCTTCTATCAACGCTGGGCGAACGATCCGTTCCCAATCGTTGCACTGGATCGCGCCCTGGACAGAGAGCATTTTACCAGTGTCGTCGGTGCCGATCAGGATGACGCGGAAATGCTGGCCGCGGAGCTGAGAACCTTTCCGGCTGAAACCGTGCTCTATCTTGGGGCGTTGCCTGAGCTTTCTGTGAGTTTCCTGCGTGAGCAAGGCTTCAGAACGGCGTGGAAAGACGACCCGCGCGAGGTTCACTACCTTTATGCCAACAGTTATGAACGCGAAGCCGCTGCGCAGCTGTTCGAGAAATGGCTGGAGACGCACCCGATGCCTCAGGCGCTGTTCACCACTTCATTTGCGTTGCTGCAGGGGGTGATGGATGTCACTTTGCGTCGTGATGGTAAGCTGCCTTCCGATCTCGCTATCGCCACCTTCGGTGATAACGAACTGCTCGACTTCCTGCAATGTCCGGTCCTGGCCGTCGCGCAGCGCCATCGTGATGTGGCGGAGCGCGTGCTGGAGATCGTTCTCGCGAGCCTTGATGAACCACGTAAACCGAAGCCGGGGCTGACGCGCATCAAACGTAATCTCTACCGTCGCGGAATTTTAAGCCGCCATTAATGAAATGAGAGGGGGCAGCGAAAACTGTCCCCTCTTTTTTCTGGATAATTCTGTCAAATAATTCCCGGAGAAAAATTAGGACGATTCCTTAGGAATCAGAACCTGCTATTTTTTTTATTCTTTCAGGCTTTTTAAAATGCCTTTGAAAGAACATTTATACGATTTATAAAGCCTGTCTTTGTATTGTTTTGTTACAAAGCTGCCCGGTCGATGAATATTCAGACGTTTTTCCCCTGCTCCAGCGTGCTCGCCTGCCAGTCGGTTCGTTCATTGCGCATTGTGGTGAATGTGGCGCTGTTATCCCCTGTGAATATGTCTTAAAATGCTGCCCGCGTCGCAAACTGACACTTTATATTTCGATGCGATGATATTGAGTGAGCCTTAACGCTAGTGTGCATATTCGGTTTTTTTCTTACAAATATTCATAACGTTAATTTTGCCTCGCCAGTTGTGCAGTTATTAACCAGGACTGTTTATCTCTGTAAATAGAGCCCTTTCGGGTTCGTATAGAGAGAGTCCTGGCTTGACAAGCTTTTCCCTCGCTCCGTAAACTCCTTTAGGTGGGAATTTGTGGGTTAAAGTGGTGAGGAGGGGTGAGACTGGCATGTTCCGTGGAGCAACGTTAGTCAATCTCGACAGTAAGGGGCGTTTATCGGTACCAACCCGATACCGCGACCAGCTGATCGAGAACGCTTCGGGTCAACTGGTTTGCACCATTGACATCAACTCCCCCTGCCTGCTGCTTTATCCTTTACCTGAATGGGAAATTATTGAGCAAAAGCTGTCGCGACTGTCGAGTATGAACCCACAGGAACGCCGCGTGCAGCGGTTGTTATTGGGGCATGCCAGTGAGTGTCAGATGGATAGTGCTGGGCGATTACTGATTGCGCCTGTGCTGCGGCAGCATGCCGGTCTGACCAAAGAAGTGATGCTGGTCGGTCAGTTCAACAAGTTTGAACTGTGGGACGAAACGACATGGTATCAACAGGTCAAGGAAGATATCGACGCTGAGCAGTCTGATTCCGCTACCTTGTCGGAACGGCTGCAGGACTTGTCTCTATAAATATGATGGAAAATTATAAACATACAACGGTGTTGCTGGATGAGGCCGTCAACGGCCTGAATATTCGTCCGGACGGCATCTACATTGATGGCACTTTTGGTCGCGGTGGCCACTCGCGTTTGATCCTCTCCCAGCTTGGAGCGGAAGGACGTCTGCTGGCAATTGATCGCGATCCGCAGGCGATTGCTGTTGCGCAAACCATCGATGACCCACGCTTTTCCATCGTGCATGGACCTTTCTCTGCGCTGGCGGATTACGTTGCTGAGCGCGGCCTGACGGGCAAGATCGACGGGATTCTTCTCGATCTTGGCGTCTCTTCACCCCAACTTGATGATGCTGAACGCGGCTTCTCCTTTATGCGTGACGGCCCGCTGGACATGCGCATGGATCCCACGCGCGGTCAGTCTGCCGCCGAGTGGTTACAGACCGCAGATGAAGCCGATATCGCCTGGGTGATCAAAACCTTTGGCGAAGAACGTTTTGGCAAGCGCATCGCGCGCGCCATTGTTGAGCGCAATCGTATTGAGCCGATGACCCGCACGAAAGAGCTGGCCGAGGTGATTGCGGCGGCAACACCGGTGAAGGATAAACACAAACACCCCGCGACCCGTACCTTCCAGGCGGTTCGCATCTGGGTAAACAGTGAACTGGAGGAAATAGAGCTGGCGCTAAAAAGCTCGCTCGACGTGTTGGCCCCGGGAGGGCGGTTGTCCATCATCAGCTTCCATTCGCTGGAGGACCGTATTGTGAAACGCTTTATGCGTGAACAAAGCCGCGGTCCACAGGTGCCAGCAGGGCTGCCGATGACGGAAGAACAACTCAGGAAGCTGGGTGGCCGTCAGTTGCGAGCATTAGGCAAGTTGATGCCGGGCGAAGAAGAGGTGGCAGAGAATCCACGCGCCCGTAGTTCAGTGCTGCGTATTGCAGAGAGGACGAACGCATGATCGGCAGAGTGACAGAGACCCTAAGCAAAGTTAAGGATTCGTTAGGAAGCAACGAGCGCCATGCCTTGCCTGGCGTGATCGGCGACGATCTTTTGCGGTTTGGGAAGCTGCCACTCTGCTTGTTCATTTGCATCATTGTGACGGCAGTAACGGTGGTGACGACAGCCCACCACACACGTTTATTGACTGCGCAACGCGAGCAGATGGTACTGGAACGCGATGCGCTGGATATTGAATGGCGAAACCTGATCCTTGAAGAAAACGCGCTCGGCGATCACAGCCGGGTCGAGCGGATCGCAACAGAAAAGCTGCAATTGCAGCATGTTGATCCTTCCCAGGAAAATATCGTAGTACAAAAATAAGGGAAAACGCGACGCATGAGAGCAGCGGCAAAAACGCTAAAACCAAAACGTCAGGAAGAACAGGCCAACTTTATCAGTTGGCGTTTTGCGTTGCTTTGCGGCTGCATTTTACTCGCGCTGGGCTTCCTGCTGGGACGTGTGGCGTGGCTACAAATCATCGCGCCTGACATGCTGGTGCGCCAGGGCGATATGCGCTCTCTGCGCGTACAGGAAGTCTCCACATCTCGCGGGATGATCACCGATCGTTCCGGTCGTCCGCTGGCGGTGAGCGTACCGGTGAAGGCGATCTGGGCCGATCCGAAAGAGCTGCACGATGCCGGTGGTATCACGCTCGACAACCGCTGGAAAGCGCTGTCTGACGCCCTGAAAATGCCGCTGGATCAGCTTGCCTCCCGCGTTAACGCCAACCCGAAAGGGCGCTTTATCTATCTGGCGCGTCAGGTTAACCCTGACATGGCCGATTACATCAGAAAACTGAAGCTCCCGGGTATCCATCTTCGCGAAGAGTCTCGCCGTTACTATCCTTCCGGCGAAGTAACCGCTCACCTCATTGGTTTTACCAACGTCGACAGCCAGGGGATTGAAGGGGTTGAAAAAAGTTTCGATAAGTGGCTTACCGGCCAGCCGGGTGAGCGAATCGTGCGTAAAGACCGCTATGGTCGCGTGATTGAAGATATCTCTTCCACAGACAGCCAGGCCGCGCATAACCTGGCGTTGAGCATTGATGAACGCCTGCAGGCGCTGGTGTATCGCGAACTGAACAATGCCGTGGCCTTTAACAAGGCGGAGTCGGGCAGCGCCGTGCTGGTGGATGTCAGCACTGGTGAAGTGCTGGCGATGGCCAACAGCCCGTCCTACAACCCGAACAACTTTACCGGTACTGCCAAAGATGCGATGCGCAACCGGGCTATTACCGACGTGTTCGAACCTGGCTCCACGGTGAAGCCGATGGTGGTGATGACGGCGCTGCAACGCGGCATCGTCAATGAGAACACGGTTCTGAACACGATCCCTTACCGAATCAACGGCCACGAGATTAAAGACGTGGCGCGCTACAGCGAATTGACCCTGACCGGGGTATTACAGAAGTCGAGTAACGTCGGTGTTTCAAAGCTGGCGTTAGCGATGCCGTCCTCAGCGTTAGTAGAGACTTACTCACGTTTTGGGCTAGGAAAGGCGACCAATTTGGGGTTGGTCGGAGAACGCAGTGGCTTATATCCTCAAAAACAACGGTGGTCTGACATAGAGAGGGCCACCTTCTCTTTCGGCTACGGGCTAATGGTAACCCCGTTACAGTTAGCGCGAGTCTACGCAACGATTGGCAGCTATGGCGTCTATCGCCCACTGTCGATTACCAAAGTTGATCCACCGGTTCCGGGCGAGCGTATCTTCCCGGAATCTATCGTTCGTACCGTTGTGCATATGATGGAAAGCGTGGCGCTACCTGGCGGTGGCGGCGTGAAGGCGGCGATCAAAGGCTATCGCATCGCCATTAAAACCGGTACGGCGAAAAAAGTGGGGCCAGATGGCCGCTACATCAACAAATACATTGCCTATACCGCAGGCGTTGCGCCTGCAAGCAATCCGCGTTTTGCGCTGGTGGTCGTCATTAACGATCCACAGGCGGGTAAATACTACGGCGGCGCCGTTTCAGCGCCTGTGTTCGGCGCCATCATGGGCGGCGTATTACGCACCATGAACGTTGAACCGGACGCGCTGGCAACGGGCGAAAAAAGTGAATTTGTAATTAATCAAGGCGAGGGTACAGGTGGCAGATCGTAATTTGCGCGACCTTCTCGCTCCGTGGGTGCCAAACGCACCTGAGCGAGCGCTACGGGAGATGGTACTGGACAGCCGTGTGGCTGCTTCCGGCGATCTTTTTGTGGCTGTAGTTGGTCATCAGGCGGACGGGCGTCGATATATCCCGCAGGCGATTGCGCAAGGTGTAGCTGCCATTATTGCTGAGGCTAAAGATGAGGCAACCGACGGTGAAATCCGTGAAATGCACGGTGTGCCGGTTATCTACCTTAGCCAGTTGAATGAGCGACTCTCCGCACTGGCGGGACGTTTTTATAACGAGCCTTCAGACCAGCTGCGTCTGGTGGGCGTGACGGGTACTAACGGAAAAACGACGACCACCCAATTGATGGCGCAATGGGCGCAGCTGCTGGGAGAAACCGGCGCCGTAATGGGCACCGTGGGGAATGGGCTGCTGGGTAAAGTGAGCCCGACGGAAAACACCACCGGCTCCGCGGTTGACGTACAACATGTGATTGCCGGTCTGGCAGGGCAGGGTGCGACCTTTGCCGCGATGGAAGTCTCCTCTCATGGTCTGGTACAGCATCGTGTGGCGGCGTTGAAATTTGCCGCCTCCGTGTTCACGAACCTGAGTCGCGATCATCTTGATTACCATGGTGATATGGAGCATTACGAGGCCGCGAAATGGCTGCTCTTCTCCACGCATCACTATGGACAGGCCATTATCAACGCTGATGACGAAGTGGGGCGCCGCTGGCTTGCGAAGCTGCCGGATGCGGTTGCGGTGTCGATGGAAGACCATATCAATCCGAACTGCCATGGCCGCTGGCTGAAGGCGGTTGAGGTTAATTATCACGACAGTGGCGCGACGATTCGCTTTGCTTCTTCCTGGGGTGAAGGCGAAATTGAAAGCCGCCTGATGGGGGCGTTTAACGTCAGCAACCTCCTGCTGGCGCTGGCAACGCTGCTGGCGTTGGGCTATCCGATGGCCGAACTGCTCAACACCGCAGAGCGTCTGCAGCCCGTCTGTGGCCGTATGGAAGTGTTTAGTGCACCAGGTAAACCGACCGTTGTTGTCGATTATGCCCACACGCCGGATGCGCTGGAAAAAGCGCTTGAAGCGGCACGTCTGCACTGCGCCGGTAAGCTCTGGTGTGTGTTTGGCTGTGGGGGCGATCGTGACAAGGGCAAGCGTCCGTTGATGGGTGCCATCGCCGAACAGTTCGCGGATATTCCGGTTGTGACCGATGACAACCCGCGTACTGAAGAGCCGCGCGCCATTATCAACGATATCCTGGCCGGTATGCTGGACGCAGGACGTGCCCGCGTGGTGGAAGGCCGTGCGGAAGCCGTGACCAACGCCATCATGCAGGCGCAGGAGAACGACGTCGTGCTCCTGGCGGGTAAAGGCCATGAAGATTATCAGATTGTTGGCAATCGTCGTCTGGACTATTCGGACCGTGTAACGGCAGCGCGTCTGTTGGGAGTGGTGGCATGATCAGCTTAACGCTCGGCAAGGCGGCAACCCTCCTGCAGGGTACGTTACATGGTCAGGATCTGACCATCGACGCCGTGACGACAGATACCCGTAAAGTGACCGCCGGGTGCCTGTTTGTGGCGCTGAAGGGCGAACGTTTTGACGCCCACGATTTTGCTGAACAGGCGAAAGAGAATGGTGCGGGTGCGCTGCTGGTGAACCGCAAACTCGATATCGATTTACCGCAGATTGTGGTGAAGGATACGCGCCTTGCCTTCGGTGAGCTGGCAGCATGGGTTCGTCAGCAGGTGCCAGCTCGCGTTGTTGCTCTGACGGGGTCTTCGGGCAAAACATCAGTAAAAGAGATGACGGCGGCGATCCTCAGTCAGTGCGGTAACACGCTTTACACCGCAGGCAATCTAAATAATGACATCGGCGTGCCGATGACATTGCTTCGCCTCACCAAAGAGCATGACTTTGCGGTGATTGAATTAGGGGCAAACCACCAGGGTGAAATTGCCTGGACGGTCAGCCTGACGCGTCCGGAGGCTGCGCTGGTGAACAACCTGGCCGCCGCGCATCTGGAAGGTTTCGGTTCACTTGAAGGCGTGGCGAAAGCCAAAGGTGAGATCTATACCGGCCTGCCGGATAACGGTATTGCCATTATGAATGCCGATAATAACGACTGGTTGAACTGGCAGAGCATCATCGGTTCACGTAAGACATGGCGCTTCTCGCCTAATGCGGCAGACAGTGATTTTACCGCGACCCAGATCCATGTGACTTCGCATGGCACGGAATTCACGCTCAATACCCCAACGGGAGGCATTGAGGTTCTGCTGCCGCTGCCGGGTCGCCATAACATCGCTAATGCGCTTGCTGCCGCGGCGCTGTCGATGGCCGTCGGCGCAACACATGACGCGATCAAAACTGGCCTTGCGAATTTAAAAGCCGTACCGGGACGTCTGTTCCCAGTCCAGCTTGCAGAAAACAAACTGCTGCTGGATGACTCCTACAACGCGAACGTCGGTTCGATGACGGCAGCCGTACAGGTGTTGTCCGAAATGCCAGGCTATCGCGTGATGGTGGTTGGCGATATGGCCGAGTTGGGCGATGAGAGCGAAGCCTGTCATATCCAGGTGGGTGAAGCCGCGAAAGCGGCCGGGCTGGATTGCGTACTGAGCGCAGGAAAACTGAGCCAGGCGATTAGCCATGCCAGCGGTGTTGGCGAACATTTTGCCGATAAAGCCGCACTGATTGAACGTCTGAAGACGTTGATTACTGAAAAACAAATTGTGACTGTGTTAGTGAAAGGTTCACGTAGTGCCGCCATGGAAGAGGTAGTGCACGCATTACAGGAGAACGGGACATGTTAGTTTGGCTGGCCGAACATTTGGTCAAATATTACTCAGGCTTTAACGTCTTTTCCTATCTGACGTTTCGCGCCATTGTCAGCCTGCTGACTGCGCTGTTCATCTCGTTGTGGATGGGCCCGCGCATGATTGCCCGTCTGCAAAAACTCTCTTTCGGCCAGGTTGTGCGTAACGATGGTCCGGAATCGCACTTCAGCAAGCGCGGTACGCCAACCATGGGCGGGATTATGATCCTGACCGCGATCGTGGTTTCCGTGCTGCTGTGGGCCTATCCATCCAACCCGTACGTCTGGTGTGTGCTGACTGTGCTGGTGGGCTACGGAATCATTGGGTTTGTTGATGATTACCGCAAAGTGGTACGTAAAGACACGAAAGGTCTGATCGCCCGCTGGAAATATTTCTGGATGTCGGTGATTGCGCTGGGCGTGGCCTTCGCGCTGTATCTGGCCGGAAAAGACACTCCCGCTACCGAGCTGGTGGTGCCGTTCTTTAAAGACGTCATGCCGCAACTGGGGCTGTTCTACATTCTTCTGGCGTACTTCGTGATTGTGGGCACCGGTAACGCGGTGAACCTGACCGATGGTCTGGATGGCCTGGCCATTATGCCGACGGTGTTCGTGGCCGCAGGTTTCGCGCTGGTGGCGTGGGCGACCGGCAACATGAACTTTGCCAACTATTTGCACATTCCTTATCTGCGTCACGCGGGCGAGCTGGTGATCGTCTGTACGGCCATTGTCGGGGCGGGGCTGGGCTTCCTGTGGTTCAACACCTATCCGGCCCAGGTCTTTATGGGTGACGTCGGTTCACTGGCTCTGGGCGGCGCGCTGGGCATTATTGCCGTGCTGCTGCGCCAGGAGTTCCTGCTGGTCATCATGGGCGGGGTATTTGTGGTTGAGACCCTGTCGGTGATCCTGCAGGTCGGTTCCTTTAAGCTGCGCGGCCAGCGCATCTTCCGTATGGCACCGATTCACCATCACTATGAACTGAAAGGCTGGCCAGAGCCGCGCGTCATCGTGCGCTTCTGGATTATTTCGCTGATGCTGGTGCTGATTGGCCTGGCAACGCTGAAGGTACGTTAATCATGGCAGATTACCAGGGCAAAAAAGTCGTTATCATCGGGTTGGGCCTTACTGGCCTGTCCTGCGTGGACTTTTTCCTTGCGCGCGGCGTGACGCCGCGGGTGATGGATACGCGTGTTTCTCCGCCGGGTCTGGACAAACTGCCGGAACAGGTTGAACGCCACCTTGGTGGTCTGAATGATGACTGGCTGCTGGCAGCCGATCTGATTGTGGCCAGCCCCGGTATGGCGCTGGCGCACCCTTCACTGAGCGCCGCAGCCGATGCGGGCGTTGAGATTGTCGGTGATATCGAGCTGTTCTGCCGCGAAGCGCAGGCGCCTGTTATCGCCATTACCGGCTCTAACGGAAAAAGCACCGTCACTACCCTGGTGGGTGAGATGGCGAAAGCGGCGGGCAAAAATGTCGGCGTTGGCGGCAACATTGGTTTGCCCGCGCTGATGCTGCTGGACAAAGGCTGCGAGCTGTACGTGCTGGAACTCTCCAGCTTCCAGCTGGAAACCACCTCCAGCCTGCATGCTGCCGCGGCCACAATCCTGAACGTGACCGAAGATCATATGGACAGGTATCCGTTTGGTCTACAGCAGTATCGCGCAGCCAAACTGCGTATATATGAAAATGCCAAAGTCTGCGTCGTTAACGCCGATGATGCCCTGACCATGCCAGTACGCGGCGCCGATGACCGCTGCATCAGCTTTGGTATCACCATGGGTGATTATCATCTGAACCGTCAGCTAGGTGAAACCTGGCTGCGGGTGAAAGGTGAGAAAGTGCTGAACGTGAAGGAGATGAAGCTTTCCGGTCAGCATAACTACACCAATGCGCTGGCGGCGCTGGCGCTGGCGGATGCCGTCGGTCTGCCACGCTCCTCCAGCCTGCAGGCGCTAACCACCTTTACCGGTCTGGCGCACCGTTTCCAGCTGGCGCTGGAGCATAACGGCGTACGCTGGATCAATGATTCCAAAGCCACCAACGTAGGCAGTACAGAGGCCGCGCTGAATGGTTTGCAGGTGGAAGGTACTCTGCATCTGCTGCTGGGTGGCGACGGTAAGTCCGCCGATTTCACCTCCCTGAAGCAGTATCTCTCCGGCGATAACATCCGTCTCTACTGCTTTGGTCGTGATGGCAGGGAACTGGCGGAATTGCGTCCTGAGATCGCCGAGCAGACCGAAACCATGGAACAGGCAATGCGCCTGATTGCTCCTCGCGTGAAGCCGGGCGATATGGTGCTGCTCTCTCCGGCATGCGCCAGCCTTGATCAATTCAATAATTTCGAACAGCGTGGTGATCTCTTTACCCGCCTGGCGAAGGAGTTAGGCTGATGCGTTTATCTCTCCCTCGCCTGAAAATGCCGCGCTTCCCAGGATTTGGTGTCCTGGTGTGGTTGTTTGCGGCACTGAAAGGCTGGGTGATGGGCTCTCGTCAGAAAGATAACGACAGCCTGATCATGTACGATCGCACGCTCTTCTGGCTCACCCTGGGGCTGGCGGCGGTCGGCTTTATTATGGTGACGTCAGCATCAATGCCCGTCGGGCAGCGACTGGCGAACGATCCTTTCCTGTTTGCCAAGCGTGATGGTCTGTACATCATCCTGGCGTTCTGTCTTGCGCTGATAACCTTACGTCTGCCAATGGCGTTCTGGCAGCGACACAGTACCGCGATGCTGATCGCCTCGATCATCATGCTGCTGATCGTGCTGGTGGTGGGGAGTTCCGTAAACGGGGCATCGCGCTGGATCGCCTTTGGTCCGCTGCGTATTCAGCCTGCAGAATTTACCAAACTGTCCCTGTTCTGCTACCTGGCGAACTACCTGGTGCGCAAAGTAGATGAAGTGCGTAATAACCTTCGCGGCTTCCTGAAACCGATGGGCGTGATTCTGGTGCTGGCGGTCTTACTGCTGGCGCAGCCTGACCTTGGTACCGTGGTGGTACTGTTTGTGACGACGCTGGCGATGCTGTTCCTGGCGGGGGCGAAACTGTGGCAGTTCATCGCCATTATCGGGATGGGTATTTCAGCGGTTGTCCTGCTGATCCTTGCTGAACCATACCGTATCCGCCGTGTGACCTCGTTCTGGAACCCGTGGGAAGATCCGTTTGGCAGTGGCTATCAGCTGACGCAGTCACTCATGGCGTTTGGCCGCGGTGAAGTCTGGGGACAAGGCCTGGGCAACTCGGTTCAGAAACTGGAGTATTTACCCGAAGCGCATACTGACTTCATCTTCTCCATTATTGCAGAAGAACTGGGTTATATCGGTGTGGTATTAGCGCTATTAATGGTATTCTTCGTCGCTTTCCGCGCCATGTCGATTGGGCGGAAAGCGCTGGAGATCGATCACCGCTTCTCAGGTTTCTTAGCCTGTTCAATTGGTATCTGGTTTAGCTTCCAGGCATTGGTTAACGTCGGGGCCGCAGCGGGTATGCTGCCGACCAAGGGCCTGACATTGCCGTTGATCAGTTATGGTGGTTCCAGTCTGTTGATCATGTCGACGGCCATCATGATGTTGTTACGTATAGATTATGAAACGCGTCTGGAAAAAGCCCAGGCGTTTACACGAGGTTCACGATGAATCAACCGAAGCGGTTAATGGTGATGGCAGGCGGTACCGGTGGACATGTGTTCCCGGGGCTGGCGGTTGCGCACCATTTAATGGATCAGGGTTGGCAGGTACGCTGGCTGGGAACCGCAGACCGCATGGAGGCCGACCTGGTACCGAAGCACGGTATTGAGATCGACTTTATTCGTATTTCTGGCCTTCGTGGCAAAGGCATTAAGGCCCAGCTTCTGGCGCCGGTGCGCATTTTCAACGCATGGCGTCAGGCGCGCAGCATCATGAAGCGCTTTCAGCCGGATGTGGTGCTGGGCATGGGCGGTTATGTTTCCGGTCCGGGTGGTCTTGCCGCGTGGTCGTTGGGCATTCCCGTTGTACTGCATGAGCAGAATGGTATTGCCGGACTGACCAATAAGTGGCTGGCGAAAATCGCCACCAAAGTGATGCAGGCATTTCCTGGTGCGTTCCCGAAAGCGGACGTCGTCGGGAACCCGGTGCGTGTGGATGTGCTGGCGCTGCCGTTGCCGGATACCCGCATGGCTGGCCGTGAAGGCCCTGTTCGCGTGCTGGTCGTCGGCGGATCGCAGGGCGCACGCATCCTGAACCAGACGATGCCGCAGGTTGCCGCAAAGCTGGGTGATGCCGTGACCATCTGGCATCAAAGCGGAAAAGGCGCTCAGCAGACCGTTGAGCAGGCTTATGCGGCAGAAGGTCAGCGGCAGCACAAAGTGACGGAATTTATCGACGATATGGCGGCAGCGTACGCCTGGGCCGATGTCGTGGTCTGTCGCTCCGGTGCATTAACGGTGAGTGAAATTGCCGCCGCGGGTTTACCGGCTCTGTTTGTGCCGTTCCAGCACAAAGATCGTCAGCAGTACTGGAATGCGCTGCCGCTTGAAAAAGCCGGTGCCGCGAAAATATTCGAGCAGCCACAATTTACCGCCGATGCGGTCGCCACCACCCTGGCGGGCTGGAACCGGGAAACATTAATGGAGATGGCGCAACGCGCACGTGCGGCGGCCATTCCTGATGCAACGGAACGGGTGGCAAAAGAAGTGAGCCTGGCAGCCCAGGCTTAACCCTCGCAGCGCGTGAAGCGCGGCACGAATTTTTTAAGTAGTCGATGGCGTTTAGAGAATGAATACACAACAACTGGCAAAACTGCGTTCAATCGTGCCCGAGATGCGTCGCGTCCGGCACATTCACTTTGTTGGCATCGGTGGTGCTGGCATGGGCGGTATTGCCGAAGTGTTAGCTAACGAAGGCTATCAGATCAGCGGGTCTGACCTGGCGCCAAACCCTGTTACGCAGCAACTGGCGTCGCTTGGGGCGACTATCTATTTCAACCATCGCCCGGAAAACGTGCGCGATGCGAGTGTGGTGGTGGTATCCAGCGCCATCTCCTCTGATAACCCGGAAATCGTGGCCGCGCATGAAGCGCGTATTCCGGTGATCCGCCGCGCGGAAATGCTGGCAGAGCTGATGCGTTTTCGTCACGGGATTGCGATTGCCGGGACGCACGGTAAAACCACGACCACGGCGATGGTTTCCAGTATTTATGCCGAAGCGGGTCTCGACCCGACGTTCGTCAACGGCGGCCTGGTAAAAGCAGCAGGTGTGCATGCGCGTCTGGGCCACAGCCGTTATCTGATTGCGGAAGCGGATGAGAGCGATGCGTCGTTCCTGCATCTGCAGCCGATGGTGGCGATTGTCACTAACATCGAAGCTGACCACATGGATACATACCAGGGCGACTTCGAGAACTTAAAGCAGACCTTTATCAACTTCCTGCACAACCTGCCGTTCTATGGACGCGCGGTAATGTGTGTGGACGATCCGGTCATTCGCGAGTTGCTGCCGCGGGTTGGTCGTCAGATCACCACCTATGGCTTCAGCGAAGACGCGGATGTCCGCGTGGAAGAGTACAAACAGATTGGTGCGCAGGGGCATTTCACCCTGGCGCGTCAGGACAAAGAACTCCTGCACGTGACGCTGAACGCTCCAGGACGTCATAACGCCCTGAACGCAGCCGCGGCGGTGGCCGTCGCGACGGAAGAAGGCATTGATGACGATGCGATCCTGCGTGCGCTGGAAAGCTTCCAGGGAACCGGGCGTCGTTTCGACTTCCTGGGTGAGTTCCCGCTGGATGCCGTGAACGGCAAACCGGGCACAGCCATGCTGGTGGACGACTATGGCCACCATCCGACCGAAGTGGACGCGACCATCAAGGCGGCGCGTGCGGGCTGGCCAGAGAAGAACCTGGTGATGATCTTCCAGCCGCACCGTTTTACGCGTACGCGCGATCTGTACGACGATTTCGCCAGCGTGCTGTCGCAGGTGGACACATTGCTGATGCTGGATGTTTATTCTGCGGGCGAAACGCCGATCCCGGGTGCGGACAGCCGTTCTCTGTGTCGAACCATTCGCGGACGCGGCAAAGTAGACCCTATTCTGGTTTCTGATCCTGCTCAGGTCGCCGAAATTCTGGCGCCGGTACTGACAGGTAACGATTTGATTCTGATTCAGGGTGCGGGAAATATCGGCAAAATCGCCCGTACCTTAGCTGAAATCAAACTGAAGCCGCAAACGCAGGAGGATGAGCATCATGGCTGATAAGATTGCTGTCCTGTCTGGCGGCACCTCCGCTGAGCGCGAGGTTTCCCTGAATTCAGGCGCTGCTGTACTGGCGGGCCTGCGTGAAGGGGGCGTTAATGCTCATCTGGTCGATCCGAAAGAGGTCGATGTGACGCAACTGAAAGCCATGGGCTTCGATAAAGTCTTTATTGCTTTGCACGGTCGTGGCGGTGAAGACGGTACCCTGCAAGGGTTGCTGGATCTCATCGGTATGCCCTACACCGGCAGCGGCGTGATGGCCTCCGCCATCTCAATGGATAAACTGCGCAGTAAGCTGCTGTGGCAGGGAGCGGGTTTGCCGGTTGCGCCGTGGGTTGCGTTGACGCGCCGCGAATTTGAAATGGGCCTTCAGGATAGCGTTAATGCACGCATTGCTGAGCTGGGCTTACCGGTTATTGTAAAGCCCAGCCGTGAAGGGTCGAGCGTTGGGATGTCCAAAGTTGATAAAGCTGACGATTTATCGTCTGCTTTAGCGCTGGCATTTCAACACGATGAAGAAGTTCTGATTGAAAAATGGCTCAGCGGACCGGAATTTACCGTGGCGATGCTTGGTGAAGAAATTTTACCGTCGATTCGCATCCAACCTGCTGGCGTCTTCTATGATTATGAGGCGAAGTATCTCTCTGACGAGACGCAATATTTCTGCCCAGCAGGTCTTGAAGCAGAACGTGAAGCGGATTTACAGTCCCTGGTGCTTAAAGCCTGGCATGTTCTGGGTTGCAGTGGCTGGGGACGCATTGATGTGATGCTCGACAGCGATGGGCAATTTTATTTGCTGGAAGCGAATACTTCTCCAGGCATGACCAGCCACAGCCTTGTGCCGATGGCCGCGCGTCAGGCGGGGATGAGCTTCTCGCAGTTAGTCGTACGTATTCTGGACCAGGCGGGCTGATATGTCTCAGGCTGCATTGAACACGCGCAACCGCGATGACGAGGAAGAATATTCTTCTTCACGCCGGAGTAATGGAACGCGTCTTGCAGGGATTATTTTCCTGCTCGGGGTGCTGTGCACCGTGTTTATCAGCGGCTGGATGGTACTGGGCTGGATGGAAGATGCGCAGCGGTTGCCGCTGTCGAAGCTGGTGGTCACCGGTGAACGCCACTACACGCGTAACGATGATATTCGCCAGTCGATTCTGGCACTGGGGTCGCCTGGCACCTTTATGACGCAGGATGTCAACATTATCCAGAGTCAGATTGAACGTCTGCCCTGGATAAAACAGGCGAGTGTAAGAAAGCAATGGCCTGATGAATTGAAGATTCATCTGGTTGAATATGTGCCCATTGCGCGTTGGAATGATCAGCACATGGTTGACGTAGACGGAAATTCCTTCAGCGTCCCGGCCGATCGTGTCAACAAGCAAAATTTACCGATGTTGTATGGTCCTGAAGGCAGCGAAAACGAAGTATTACAGGGTTTTCGCGAGATGGGGCAAGTGCTGGCGAAGGACAGGTTTACGTTAAAAGAAGCTGCGATGACGGCGCGCCGTTCGTGGCAGCTCACCTTAACGAATGGCATTAAGCTCAACCTTGGCCGCGGCGACACGATGAAGCGTCTGGCGCGTTTTGTAGAACTTTACCCGGTTTTACAGCAGCAGGCACAGACTGACGGCAAACGGATAAGCTACGTTGATTTGCGCTATGACTCAGGCGCAGCAGTCGGTTGGGTACCGGCTCCGGTCGAGGAACCTAATCAGCAACAGAATCAGGCACAGGTACAGGCAGAACAACAATGATCAAGGCGACGGACAGAAAACTGGTAGTTGGACTGGAGATTGGCACCGCGAAGGTTGCCGCTTTAGTAGGGGAAGTTCTGCCCGACGGTATGGTCAATATCATTGGCGTGGGCAGTTGCCCGTCCCGTGGTATGGATAAAGGTGGGGTAAACGATCTTGAGTCGGTGGTGAAATGCGTGCAGCGAGCCATCGATCAGGCTGAATTAATGGCAGATTGCCAGATTTCCTCTGTCTATCTGGCCCTCTCTGGTAAGCATATCAGCTGCCAGAACGAAATCGGCATGGTGCCCATTTCTGAAGAAGAAGTGACGCAGGAAGACGTTGAAAACGTTGTGCATACGGCGAAGTCCGTGCGCGTGCGCGATGAGCATCGCGTGCTGCACGTGATCCCGCAGGAATATGCGATCGACTACCAGGAAGGGATCAAGAACCCGGTTGGTCTGTCTGGCGTGCGTATGCAGGCAAAAGTGCACCTGATCACATGTCATAACGATATGGCGAAGAACATCGTAAAAGCCGTTGAACGTTGTGGCCTGAAAGTTGACCAACTTATTTTCGCCGGTCTGGCGGCAAGCTATTCCGTGCTGACCGAAGATGAACGTGAACTGGGCGTCTGTGTGGTCGATATTGGTGGTGGTACAATGGATATGGCCGTGTATACCGGCGGTGCCCTGCGCCACACCAAAGTGATCCCTTACGCGGGGAACGTGGTTACCAGCGATATTGCCTACGCGTTTGGTACGCCGCCAAGCGATGCAGAAGCGATTAAAGTGCGCCACGGTTGTGCGCTGGGGTCTATCGTTGGCAAAGATGAGAGCGTTGAAGTGCCAAGCGTGGGCGGCCGTCCGCCGCGTAGCCTGCAGCGCCAGACGTTGGCAGAGGTGATTGAGCCGCGCTATACCGAGCTGCTCAACCTGGTCAACGAAGAGATTTTGCAATTACAGGAACAGCTTCGCCAGCAGGGCGTAAAACATCATCTTGCGGCGGGGATTGTATTAACCGGCGGTGCAGCGCAAATTGAAGGTCTTGCGGCCTGTGCGCAGCGTGTGTTCCATACGCAGGTGCGTATTGGCGCACCGCTGAATATTACCGGTTTAACGGATTATGCCCAGGAGCCTTACTATTCAACGGCTGTGGGCCTGCTCCACTACGGGAAAGAATCCCATCTCAGTGGTGAAGCAGAAGTGGAAAAACGCGTCTCAGTGGGGTCGTGGGTCAAACGACTGAACAACTGGCTGCGAAAAGAGTTTTAATTTTTTTAAGAGACCGGAGAGAATTAACGGTCTCGGGCGACAGGCACAACGGAGAGAGAAATTATGTTTGAACCTATGGAACTGACCAACGACGCGGTGATTAAAGTCATCGGCGTCGGTGGCGGCGGCGGTAACGCCGTAGAGCATATGGTGCGCGAGCGCATTGAAGGTGTTGAATTCTTTGCGGTTAACACCGATGCACAGGCACTGCGTAAGACGGCAGTTGGCCAGACTATCCAGATTGGTGGTGGCATCACCAAAGGTCTGGGCGCAGGGGCTAACCCGGAAGTGGGTCGCAATGCGGCTGAAGAAGATCGTGAAGCGCTGCGTGCTGCATTGGAAGGTGCGGACATGGTCTTCATCGCAGCAGGAATGGGTGGCGGTACAGGTACCGGCGCAGCACCTGTTGTGGCTGAAGTGGCTAAAGATTTAGGTATCCTGACCGTTGCTGTCGTGACCAAGCCTTTCAATTTTGAAGGCAAGAAACGTATGGCCTTCGCGGAGCAGGGTATCACCGAGCTGTCCAAGCATGTGGACTCGCTGATCACCATCCCGAACGACAAGCTGCTGAAAGTGCTGGGTCGCGGTATCTCTCTGCTGGATGCCTTTGGCGCAGCAAACGACGTGCTGAAAGGCGCGGTTCAGGGTATCGCTGAACTGATTACCCGTCCTGGCCTGATGAACGTTGACTTTGCTGACGTTCGCACCGTGATGTCCGAAATGGGCTACGCGATGATGGGCTCCGGCGTGGCGAGCGGTGAAGACCGTGCGGAAGAAGCGGCTGAAATGGCTATCTCTTCTCCGCTGCTGGAAGATATCGATCTGTCGGGTGCGCGTGGCGTGCTGGTCAACATCACCGCTGGCTTTGACCTGCGTCTGGATGAGTTCGAAACCGTGGGTAACACCATCCGTGCGTTCGCCTCTGACAACGCGACCGTGGTAATCGGTACCTCCCTTGACCCGGAAATGAACGACGAGCTGCGTGTAACGGTTGTTGCTACCGGTATCGGTATGGACAAGCGCCCTGAAATCACTCTGGTGACGAACAAGCAGACTCAGCAACCGGTAATGGATCGTTACCAGCAGCACGGTATGTCTCCTCTGACTCAGGAGCAAAAACCGGCCGCGAAAGTGGTTAATGACCCAACGCCGCAAACGGCGAAAGAGCCAGATTATCTGGATATCCCGGCGTTCCTGCGTAAGCAAGCTGACTAAGAATTGGCTGGAATTTGGGGATTTCCGCTCTTTGTGCTAAACTGGCCCACCGTTAGTGATATACACTCTCGGTTGGATAGTTAATTTGGCGAGATTATACGATGATCAAACAAAGGACACTTAAACGTATCGTTCAGGCGACGGGTGTCGGTTTACATACCGGCAAGAAAGTCACCCTGACGTTACGCCCTGCGCCGGCCAATACCGGGGTCATCTATCGTCGCACCGACTTGAATCCACCGGTAGATTTTCCGGCCGATGCCAAATCTGTGCGTGATACTATGCTCTGTACTTGTCTGGTGAACGAGCATGACGTGCGGATTTCTACCGTAGAGCACCTGAACGCCGCCCTGGCGGGTCTGGGTATCGACAACATTATTGTTGAAGTCGATGCGCCAGAAATCCCGATCATGGATGGTAGTGCTGCTCCGTTCGTTTATCTGTTGCTGGATGCCGGCATCGAAGAACTGAACTGCGCGAAGAAATTTGTTCGCATCAAAGAGACCGTTCGCGTCGAAGATGGCGACAAGTGGGCTGAATTCAAACCGTACAATGGTTTCTCGTTGGACTTCACCATCGATTTTAACCATCCGGCGATTGATGCCAGTACCCAGCGCTATGCGATGAACTTCTCTGCTGATGCGTTTATGCGCCAGATCAGCCGTGCTCGTACTTTCGGCTTCATGCGTGATATCGAATATCTGCAGTCCCGCGGCCTGTGCCTGGGCGGCAGCTTCGATTGTGCCATCGTTGTTGACGATTATCGCGTACTGAACGAAGACGGTCTGCGTTTCGAAGATGAATTCGTTCGCCACAAAATGCTTGATGCAATTGGCGACTTGTTCATGTGTGGTCACAACATTATTGGTGCATTTACCGCGTTCAAATCCGGTCATGCGCTGAATAACAAACTCTTGCAGGCCGTCCTGGCAAAACAGGAAGCCTGGGAGTATGTGACCTTCGAAGACGAAGCTGAACTGCCGCTGGCCTTCAAAGCCCCTGGCCTGGTTCTGGCGTAACGGTTCAAGCCGTTTCGTAAAAAAATCGACTGGTTAACCTGGTACTCTCTCCGACCAGGGAAACCAGTCGTTTTTATTTTTACCTTTCTTCATTTTGCCCCAGCTTCCCCTTTCGCTTAGCAAGCGTAGAAAATCTGTGCGTTAGCTGCATTCTTGACCGTTTTTCCCCGCTGCAGTACGTCATTCCTGCTGCTGTGTATTGGCTTTAGTGGTAATATCTGGGCGCTTAAAAGAATAACTGAACTCAGCCTGTGTAAGACGGGCTTATGTGGTGGAGCAAGTGAGCGGAATTCTGACGCGCTGGCGACAATTTGGCAGACGTTACTTCTGGCCGCATCTCTTATTAGGGATGGTCGCGGCGAGTTTCGGCTTGCCTGCGCTCAGCAACAGCGCTGAAGCTGCCACACCGGCAAAGACGTCAACCACCAAACACGATCTCACCGCGCGCGTTAACTTCACCAATCTTGCGTGGCTTGAAGCCAGCCGCCGTCCTAACTTTTCGGTAGATTACTGGCAGCAGCACGCCATCCGCACGGTTATTCGCCATCTGTCATTTGCAATGGCGCCGCAGGCCATACCGGTTGCTGAAGAGACGCTGCCGGTTCAGGCGCAACACCTTGCGCTGCTGGATACGCTCAACGCGCTGTTGACGCAGGACAGCCAGCCAGCTGTTAGCGTTCCGCAGACAGCGCAATCCGTCGTTGTTTCACCCGCCACATTCTCTGTCTCGACGTGGATAAGCCAGGTTCACGGCATCCGCGCCGGGCCTCAGCGCCTCAGTTAAATTAACCGTTTTCAATACCTTAATTTATCTGCCCGTTATGGGGCGTTTGAGAATTTATTATGCTAATCAAATTATTAACCAAAGTTTTTGGTAGTCGTAACGATCGTACCCTGCGCCGTATGCGCAAAGCTGTCGCTGTCATCAACGGTATGGAACCGGCGATGGAGAAGCTGTCTGATGACGAGCTGAAAGCGAAAACCGCAGAATTCCGCGCACGCCTGGAAAAAGGCGAAACCTTAGAAAGCCTGATCCCGGAAGCCTTCGCGGTTGTGCGTGAAGCGAGTAAACGTGTATTCGGCATGCGTCACTTCGACGTGCAGCTGCTGGGCGGTATGGTGCTTAACGAGCGCTGCATCGCGGAAATGCGTACCGGTGAAGGTAAAACCCTGACCGCGACGCTGCCTGCCTACCTGAACGCACTGACCGGTAAAGGCGTGCACGTCGTGACCGTCAACGACTATCTGGCACAGCGTGACGCCGAAAATAACCGTCCATTGTTCGAATTCCTGGGGATGACCGTCGGCATCAACATGTCCGGTCTCCCTGCGCCAGCCAAGCGCGAAGCGTATAACGCCGATATCACCTACGGTACCAACAACGAATACGGCTTCGACTACCTGCGTGACAACATGGCGTTCAGCCCTGAAGAACGTGTGCAGCGTAAATTGCACTATGCGCTGGTGGATGAGGTGGACTCCATTCTGATCGATGAAGCGCGTACCCCGCTGATCATCTCCGGCCCGGCCGAAGACAGCTCTGATATGTACCGTAAAGTCGACAAAATCATTCCACACCTGCTGCGTCAGGAGAAAGAAGACTCCGATACCTTCCAGGGTGAAGGCCACTTCTCCGTTGATGAAAAAGCGCGCCAGGTGAATCTGACCGAACGTGGTCTGGTTAAAATTGAAGAGCTGTTAGTGGCTGAAGGCATCATGGAAGAGGGTGAGTCTCTTTACTCCCCGAGCAATATCATGCTGATGCACCACGTGACTGCCGCACTGCGCGCCCATGCGCTGTTCACTCGCGACGTCGACTACATCGTCAAAGACGGCGAAGTCATCATCGTTGATGAGCACACCGGCCGTACCATGCAGGGTCGTCGCTGGTCTGACGGTCTGCACCAGGCCGTTGAAGCCAAAGAAGGCGTGGATATTCAAAACGAAAACCAGACGCTGGCGTCTATTACCTTCCAGAACTACTTCCGTCTGTACGAGAAGCTGGCAGGGATGACCGGTACAGCAGATACCGAAGCGTTTGAATTCAGCTCCATCTACAAACTGGATACCGTTGTCGTTCCAACCAACCGTCCAATGATCCGTAAGGACATGCCGGACCTGGTCTACATGACCGAAGCGGAAAAAATTCAGGCAATCATCGAAGATATTCGCGAGCGTACTGCTAAAGGCCAGCCGGTTCTGGTGGGGACCATCTCCATCGAGAAATCCGAAGTGGTGTCTAATGAGCTGACCAAAGCGGGTATCAAGCACAACGTACTGAACGCCAAATTCCACGCCAAAGAAGCAGATATCGTTGCGCAGGCAGGTTATCCGGCGGCCGTGACCATCGCCACCAACATGGCGGGTCGTGGTACCGATATTATGCTGGGCGGTAGCTGGCAGGCCGAAGTGGCTGAGCTGGAAAACCCAACGCCGGAACAGATTGCGCAGATCAAAGCCGACTGGCAGGTGCGTCATGACGCGGTTCTGGCATCTGGTGGTCTGCACATCATTGGTACCGAGCGTCACGAATCACGTCGTATCGATAACCAGCTGCGTGGTCGTGCAGGTCGTCAGGGTGATGCCGGTTCTTCCCGCTTCTACCTGTCGATGGAAGATGCGCTGATGCGTATCTTCGCCTCTGACCGTGTTTCCGGCATGATGCGTAAGCTGGGGATGAAACCAGGTGAAGCCATTGAGCACCCATGGGTGACCAAAGCGATTGCCAACGCGCAGCGTAAAGTGGAAAGCCGCAACTTCGATATTCGTAAGCAGCTGCTGGAATATGATGACGTCGCCAACGATCAGCGTCGTGCTATCTATACCCAGCGTAACGAACTGCTGGACGTATCCGACGTGAGCGAAACCATCAACAGCATTCGTGAAGATGTGTTCAAAGCGACTATCGATGCGCACATTCCGCCTCAGTCTCTGGAAGAGATGTGGGATATCGAAGGCCTTCAGGAGCGCCTGAAAAACGACTTCGACCTCGACCTGCCAATCAAAGAGTGGCTGGATAAAGAGCCTGAGCTGCACGAAGAGACCCTGCGCGAACGTATTTACGAAACCGCGCTGGAAGTATACAAGCGTAAGGAAGAGGTTGTGGGCGCTGAGATGATGCGTCACTTCGAAAAAGGGGTGATGCTGCAGACGCTGGACTCACTGTGGAAAGAGCACCTGGCGGCGATGGACTACCTGCGTCAGGGGATCCACCTGCGTGGCTATGCGCAGAAAGATCCTAAGCAGGAGTACAAGCGCGAATCCTTCTCGATGTTTGCCTCCATGCTGGAGTCGCTGAAATATGAAGTTATCAGCACCCTGAGCAAAGTGCAGGTGCGTATGCCGGAAGAAGTGGAAGCGATGGAGCAACAGCGTCGTGAGGAAGCCGAGCGTCTGGCACAGATGCAGCAGCTCAGCCACCAGACTGACGATAGCGAAGCCGCTGCGGCGATCGCCGCACAAACTGGCGATCGCAAAGTGGGGCGTAACGATCCGTGCCCATGCGGTTCCGGTAAAAAATATAAGGCGTGCCACGGCCGTCTGAGCTAAGTTCATAAAAAACGAAAAGGCGCAGAAATCTGCGCCTTTTTTATGGAAGTGACAATATGAAAATACTGCAAATTGCTGTCGGGATTATTCGCAACCCGCAAAACCAAATCTTCATTACGCAACGTGCCGCTGACGCCCATATGGCAAACAAGTGGGAGTTTCCTGGCGGGAAAATCGAGTCCGGTGAAACGCCGGAGCAGGCGCTGGTGCGTGAGCTTCAGGAAGAGGTCGGCATTACTCCGATTGGCGCAACGCTGTTTGATAAGCTGGAATACCAGTTTCCGGATCGTCACATCACGCTGTGGTTCTGGCTTGTGGAAAGCTGGGAGGGGGAACCCTGGGGGAAAGAGGGTCAACCGGGTGGCTGGGTTTCGCTTCACGCGAGTGATGCCGAAAAATTTCCTCCGGCAAATGCGCCCGTTATATCCCGGCTAACGGGCAACCTGTAGGCCTGCTAAGCGAAGCGCCAGCAGGCTTTGAACTCTACTGCTGGTTCTCGCTCCAGTCATCGCTGTCCGAGAGATCGCCTTCACTTGGAATGCGTTTCTCTTCCGCCGCCCATTCGCCCAGGTCAATTAACTGACAGCGCTTACAGCAGAATGGGCGAAACGGACTCACCTCTCCCCAGACAACAGTTTTGCCACAGGTTGGGCAGTTTACGGTGGTTACATCAGACATAGGCACTCCTTAACAACAGGCCAGTTCAAAATCGAGGCGTTCCGGCACGGTGCCATTTTCACTATCCAGCGGCATAAAGCGAATCGCAAAACGACTCTTATGCCCGGAGATTTGCGGGTAAAGCTGTTCACCTAAAGAGAGGTTCAGACGCAGCAGATCCGCATCATCACCGTTGTCCTGGTAGAAACCGTTCAGGCTGGTTTGCTTGCGGAATGGCGCCGAGTTACGGATGAGATCGAGGATCAGGGATAACGTCTGATGCATTGGCTCCAGGCTGTCCAGCCAACTTTTCACCTGTGCATCACGCTGGACCTGCGGCATATGCAGCCACATATGCAGTGTCGGCAGGTCAAAGCTGCAGCAGCCGCCCGGGATACTCAGGCGCTGGCGCACCAGCCCGATTAAGCGGTCTTCACGCAAAAACTGCCCAACGCGGGGAGCGGCCATCAGCGTACTGCTGCTGTTTTTAAGCTGTTGACGGAGTGAATCAATGCGGCTCTGGTCAACGCCCGGTACTTCGGCCCAGGCCTGTAATTTACGCTGCTGGCGCTCCAGCTCTTTCAGTAGCTCGGTGCGAACGTCGCCTCGTTCAATTACATCCAGAAGATCGCCCACATTGCGGAAGAAGTGCAGCGCCGTCGCATGATCGTTGATGGGCAAATGTTGTGAGAGTTGTTGAATCAGAAATTCGATACGCAGCCAGGTACGCATTTTTTCGTTGAGCGGATGCTCAAAAAGGATGTGGGTCGACATTATGGTTTTTCCTGTGCAACGGCCTGCGCGGCATACGTCAGATACTGCGCGTGCAGGCGGGCAACATCCGATGCAATGGCATCTGGTGCGCCGTTATTATCAATAACATCATCCGCAACGGCAAGGCGCTGAGCGCGCGTGGCCTGAGCGGCAAGAATTTGTTCAGCCTGTTCGCGCGAGACATGGTCGCGCGCCACGGTGCGCTGGATTTGCGTTTCGGGTGAGACATCAATGACCAGTACCCGGTCGGCTTTATTGTGCAGTTGATTCTCTACCAGCAGCGGAACCACCCACAGAACATACGGCGAGCGGGCTGCGGCAATCTGACGCTGGGTTTCCTGGTGGATCATGGGGTGGAGCAGAGCATTAAGCCAGGCCTTTTCTGAAGAATCAGAAAAAATGCACTCACGAAGCTTGCGGCGATTTAGCGTGCCATCCGCGTTGATAATTGCCTGACCAAAATGTGCCTTAATGGCGTTTAGTGCGGGTGTATCTGGCTCTACCACCTGACGGGCAATGATATCGGCATCGATTATGGTGATACCCAGACGAGAAAATGCGTCCGCAACGGTACTTTTCCCGCTACCGATGCCGCCGGTTAATGCGACGATATACCCCATTAAATCAAATCCTGGGAATTATTCATTATTAAAATCAGTTGGTTAAAATTCAAACGTGCGCCAGCCACTGTTTGGCTCTCTTTACCGGCTTTTTACCAGGTAAATTTATAGGATTGTAGCGTAAAAAAAGAGAATTTCGCAGTCTTGCGGAGCAGGTATTAGTGCGTATGATAACGTCACTGGAGTTGTGCTTTTAACATATTTGCCTCTAACCCCAGGAATCCGCACATGCGTATCGAAGAAGATCTGAAGTTAGGTTTCAAAGACGTTCTTATCCGCCCTAAACGCTCTACACTGAAAAGTCGCTCAGACGTTGAACTCGAACGTCAATTCACCTTTAAACATTCCGGTCAGACCTGGTCTGGCGTGCCGATCATCGCAGCCAATATGGATACGGTGGGAACCTTCGAGATGGCGACCGCGCTGGCGAAATTCGATATCCTTACCGCTGTGCATAAGCACTACAGCCCGGAAGAGTGGAATGCCTTTATCGCCTCTGCATCGGACGATGTGGTGAAGCATGTCATGGTTTCCACCGGTACCTCCGATGCCGATTTCGAGAAGACCAAACAGATTCTTAACGCTAACCCGGCGCTCAATTTTGTCTGTATTGATGTGGCAAATGGTTACTCCGAGCACTTCGTGCAGTTTGTCAGCAAGGCGCGTGAGGCCTGGCCCAGCAAAACCATTATCGCGGGCAACGTGGTAACCGGTGAAATGTGTGAAGAGCTGATCCTTTCCGGTGCAGACATCGTAAAAGTGGGCATTGGCCCGGGTTCCGTGTGTACCACGCGTGTGAAGACCGGTGTGGGTTACCCGCAACTTTCTGCGGTGATTGAGTGTGCTGATGCCGCGCACGGTCTGGGCGGCCAGATCATCAGCGACGGCGGTTGCACCATGCCGGGTGATGTCGCGAAAGCCTTTGGCGGCGGCGCGGATTTCGTGATGCTTGGCGGCATGCTGGCGGGTCATGAAGAGAGCGGCGGTACCGTGGTTGAAGAGAACGGCGAGAAGTTCATGCTGTTCTACGGCATGAGCTCAGAATCAGCAATGACCCGTCACGTAGGTGGCGTGGCAAAATACCGTGCTGCGGAAGGCAAAACCGTGAAGCTGCCCCTGCGTGGCCCGGTCGAAAACACGGCTCGTGACATCCTGGGCGGCCTGCGTTCCGCATGTACCTACGTTGGGGCATCCCGTCTGAAAGAGCTGACAAAACGTACGACGTTTATCCGCGTTCAGGAGCAGGAAAACCGCGTTTTCAATAGCCTGTAATGTTTCCGCTGGCGTATGTCCGTACGCCAGCGTTATCCCGCGCTCATTGCATCCCCGAGATGGAAAATGGGCTGATACATCGCCACCACCAGCGTACCGATAATCACCCCCGTCACAATCAGAAGCACTGGCTCCAGAAGCGCGGCCAGATTATCTGCCAGTTGAAAGGTTTGCTCCGTATGATGGCGGGCAAGGTTTTCCAGCATAATATCGAGTGACCCAGAGACCTCTCCGGTGCGTATGAGTTGAATGCACAGCGGGGTAAAGACGGCCGCTTTCTGAAATGAAGACCAGACGGTAAAGCCTTGTTCAATGTCCCCACGAACGCTGCGCAATATGCCTTGCCAGTACCGGCTATCAACAGTTTCTTCTGCGCTCTGTAATCCCTGTAAAAAGGGGATGCCCGCCTGCTGGGTGAGTGACAGTACGGTAAAGATCTGCCCCAGTTTTTGCCCTCTAGCCAGCCTTCCCGTCACGGGAATATGCATCAGGATACGTTGCCAGCGCGGATCCTGTCGCAGCGCCCAGGCGATGGTCACGGGAATAAGCAACAGCACGAACAGGGCGATGGCGTATGTCTGGATAAACGCCGACAGGCCCATGACCATCTGTGTCAGCAGCGGCAGGGGAGTATTAAACGTTTTGTAGATGGCCGCGAACTCCGGCAAGACCAGGGTGACCATGGCCAGAACGACCAGAACGGCCAGCGCCAGGATGATCGTCGGATAGCGCAACGCCTTCTTCACTTTTGCCGTGAGTTGCTGCTGGGATTGTTGCTGCTGAGCGAGCTGGCGGCAGCACGTTTCCAGCTTTCCCGTTAGCTCCCCTGTTTTTACCATCGAGACATACAGCGGGCTAAATACCGCAGGCCATCGCTTCAGCGCCTCTGAAAAGGCGCATCCCTCGCTCAGATCATCATTCATGTTTTCCAGCAGCGCCTGCCAGTGTTTGACAGGATGCTGCTCGGCCAGCATTTGCAGACTTTGCGATAACGTCAGGCCAGCCTGCAACAGCGTGGCAAGCTGGCGAAACATCTCATAGCAATGCTGGGGTCGCCAGCGGTGCGTCAGCGAGCATCGGGTGAGCGAAAGTGGGTGTAACTCTTTACGCATCAGCCTGACGAAGGCCGTTTCGCGATCTGGCGCCCACAGCACCCCACACAGAGATTCGCCTTCACTGGATAGCGCCCGCCAGCGCCAGAGATGATTAACACTCATTGGGCATTCCCAGCACGCGCAGCAACTCTTCGAGCGTGGTGAGTCCTTGCTCAACGGCCAGACAACCCTGCTCAAATAACGATGTCATTCCCGCCTGACGGGCGCTGGCTTCGATGACCTCTATCGAGGCGCCACTGGCGATGGCCTGCCGGAGCGTGGTGTCGATGGCGAGGACTTCAAAAATGGCGACGCGGCCATAAAAGCCGTGATAGCAGCGATCGCAGCCGCCAGGTTGCCAGCGAGGAAGCGGCCGGGGCCATACGGTGCGCGGTAATTCTGCGCGGCTGTTGGCTTCCTGCCGACAGTGAGGACACAGACGACGCACCAGTCGCTGGGCAATCACCAGCGAAAGTGCAGAGGAGATCATCCAGCGTGCGACCCCCATCTGCTGCAGGCGAATGACGGTTTCCGTCGTGGAGTTGGTGTGCAGTGTCGACAGCACCAGATGCCCGGTCTGTGCGGCGTTAATGGCGATCTCTGCCGTTTCACTATCGCGGATTTCGCCTACCATAATGATGTCCGGATCCTGGCGCAGGAGCGCCCGCAGAACGCTCTGAAAGGTTAAGCCCGCACGGGGATTAATCTGCGTTTGGTTCAGCCCCGCAAGCGGGATCTCGATCGGATCTTCCACGCTGCAGATGTTAACGTCAGGGGTATTACGCGCCTGCAATGCGCTATAGAGCGTGACCGTTTTTCCGCTGCCAGTGGGGCCCGTGACCAAAATCAGCCCCTGCGGTTGATGAAGGATCTCGTTAAAGCGGGCCAGCTGTTTCGCACTCATTCCCAGTTTTTCGGGTTCCAGCGCCTGATGAACCTGATGCAGCAGGCGCAGCACAATTTTCTCTCCGCCGCTGCAGGGAAGCGTGGCGATGCGAAAAGAGACCGGCTCGCTTGCCAGTTCAATCGTAAATTGACCATCCTGCGGTAAACGGCGCTCCGCAATATCCAGTTGGCCCAGCACTTTTAAGCGAGCGGTGAGGGTATTTGCCACCGCTGCAGAAAGCGGAGGCAGCGGACAAAGCACACCGTCAATACGCAAGCGGACCTGACAGATATCCCCCATCGGTTCGATATGAATGTCAGATGCGCGCTGGTTGATCGCCTGCTGCAGGGTGTGGTTGAGAATATCCACCGTGTTATGCGGCGTTAAAACAACCGGGAGGTGTGATTGCGCGGTTAACTGCCGGTGTTTTTCCATGCGCTCCGCTGTCCAGCATTCAATATCAATACGTTTTTGCGTGGCGAAACGCAGCGCTTCCATCATTTCAGCGGCGGGATTTCCCACGACGGCGATGCTAATCATGTCGGCGTCGCTGGTCAGCAGCAAAGCATGGTGGCGCTGGCACAGGGTGACGAGTTGATCTGAATTCATTATCCGCTCCTGTCAGTTACTGTCGAAACGGAAAACATCTTCGCAGGCCTCTTTGAGCGCACCGTCATTGCTGATATTGCAGCTACGTTTCCAGCCCGTCATACCGTTGCCACTACTCCATTGCGGCGTCACCACCACCTCAAGTCCGTTAAGGCTCTCCTGCCCGGTTAACGACACGACGCCCTGCGTCACGCTCATTCCCGAGACATAGCGTGTTGTTGTTGGAGAAGGGATACCGTTACTGCCGCCGTCGCAGCTCGTTACGCCGCCATGTTCCAGGGCACAAAGCTCAATCGCCGTGCGATAGGGCACGAACGTTTGTAGCATGTCGGTCAGGGCCGCTTTTCGCAGGTAGTTCTGGTAGGCGGGAATACCAATGGCGCTCAGGATGGCAATAATGCCGATTACCACCATCAGCTCAATGAGCGTGAAGCCTTGTTGTCTGTTCATATCTGCTCCTCAGGGTTAAGTGGCGCTACTCTGACAGCGGGGAAAAAAGCAGACGAGGGGCAAAAAATAGAACGTGAAGCGGCGTTCAGGGAATTTGCGCGTACTTGCAGAGAAGAACAGAGAGATTGCGAGGAGGGCTGAAATTTCCCCTCTCCAGCAGAGAGGGGAAACGACGTTATTTGAAGCGCATGGAGAGATCGAGGGCGCGAACGTGCTTGGTCAGCGCCCCGACAGAAATGTAGTCCACACCGGTTTCGGCGAATTCACGGATCGTTTCGAAGGTGACGTTCCCTGAAACTTCGAGCTGTGCCTGGCCGTTGGTGAGCTTCACCGCCTCGCGCATCTGTGCTGTTTCAAAGTTATCGAGCATGATGATATCGGCACCGGCCTTGATGGCCTGCTCCAGCTCTTCGAGGTTTTCAACTTCCACTTCAACCGGCACATCCGGGTGCAGCCAGAAGGCTTTCTCCACCGCCTGACGCACGGAGCCAGAGGCAATAATGTGGTTCTCTTTAATCAGGAAGGCGTCGGACAACCCCAGACGGTGGTTGGCTCCCCCGCCACAAAGCACCGCGTACTTTAATGCCGTGCGCAGACCTGGCAGCGTTTTACGGGTGTCCAGCAGTTGCGTATGGGTACCGGCCAGCAGGTCAACGTAACGACGCACTTCACTTGCCACCCCTGACAGGGTCTGCACAAAGTTAAGCGCGGTACGTTCACCGGTCAGCAGCACGCGGGACGGGCCTTCAAGCTCAAACAGCGGCTGGTTTGCGGTAATGGCGTCACCGTCTTCAACATGCCAGGTGATTTGCACCTCATCGCCGGCCAGTTGAGTAAAGACCTCTTCAACCCAGCGCTTGCCGCAAAACACGCCATCTTCACGGGTGATGATCACGGCGTGTGAGCGTGTCTCTTTCGGCAATAATTGTGCGGTAATATCGTTGTCCGCGCTGACGTCACCGCCCAGATCTTCTTTCAAAGCATGGGCAACGCTTGCCGGAATATCCATATTAATACGTTCCAGAAGCGCTTCACGTCGGTGGTCGGGGTTGTAGCGGCGAGACGGCATGATAAAACTCCAAATTGGTAACGAATCATAATATTGAAACATGCTACTCTGAACCGAGTAACAGCACCATACATAAGGAGTTCCAGCATGTTGTTAGAAGACGGATGGCTGGTGGATGCGCGGCGTGTACCCTCGCCGCACCACGATGGCCGCCCGGAGGATGAAAAGCCCACACTGCTGGTGGTTCATAACATTAGTCTCCCGCCGGGTGAGTTTGGCGGTCCGTGGATCGATGCGTTATTCACGGGAACGATAGATCCCGATGCCCATCCTTTCTTTGCTGAGATTGCGCATCTGCGCGTATCGGCGCACTGCCTGATCCGTCGCGATGGCGAAGTGGTTCAGTATGTTCCTTTTGATAAGCGCGCCTGGCATGCGGGTGTCTCGATGTATCAGGGGCGCGAGCGTTGCAATGACTTCTCTATTGGGATTGAACTGGAAGGCACGGACACCACCCCTTATACCGATGCACAGTACCAGCGGTTGGTGGATATCACCCAAACGCTTATCAGGCTTTACCCTGCGATTGCAGAGAACATGACGGGACACTGTGATATCGCCCCGGCGCGAAAAACCGATCCTGGCCCTGCATTTGACTGGCCCCGGTTTCGCGCCATGCTTACCGCGTCGTCAGAATAAGGAGATAACATGACGTTGTTTACCATGCTGCTGGTCATCATCGCAGAACGCTTGTTCAAACTCGGTGAGCACTGGCATCTGGATCACCGGCTGGAGGTGCTTTTCCGCCGGATTAACCATTTTTCCATGCTGCGTACGCTGCTGATGACCGCGGGCGTGATGGTGATTACGTTCTTGCTGCTGCGCTCGTTATACGGCCTCTTTTTCAACGTGCCGCTACTGGTGGTGTGGATCCTGCTCGGCGTGCTGTGCATTGGCGCAGGCAAAGTGCGTATGCACTATCACGCTTATCTGAAAGCCGCTTCCCGTGATGATGCGCATGCACGTAGCGCCATGGCCAGCGAGCTGACGATGATCCACGGCGTGCCGCCGGATTGCGATGAACGCGAGTTCCTGCGTGAACTGCAAAACGCGCTGCTGTGGATTAACTTCCGCTACTACCTGGCGCCGCTGTTCTGGTTTGTGGTGGGGGGCCCGTGGGGGCCGGTACTGCTGATGGGATATGCGTTCCTGCGCGCCTGGCAGACCTGGCTTGCCCGCTATCTCACCCCGCATGAACGTTTGCTCTCCGGCATTGATGCGATCCTGCACGTGCTCGACTGGCTTCCGGTTCGTCTGGTGGGTGTGGTCTACGCGCTTATTGGCCACGGCGAAAAAGCGCTCCCGGCGTGGTTCGCGTCGCTTGGCGACCGTCATACCTCGCAGTACCAGGTGCTGACACGCCTGGCGCAGTTCTCTCTGGCGCGTGAGCCGCATACCGACAAGATAGAAACGCCTAAAGCGGCGGTCTCGATGGCGAAGAAAACGTCGTTTGTGGTGGTCGTTATCGTAGCGTTGCTAACCATTTACGGCACGCTGGTCTGAACCCGCGTGCCGTAGCGGTTAAGGCGTATCTGCAGGCGGGATGCCAAAATCTGGCATCCCGTTTTCGTGCCAGCGGACGAGCTTCAGGCGGGTATGACGATTGGGGTCATAAAGCGGATCGCCTTCAATTTCGGTGTAATTTCGCGCGTGATACACCAGCACATCTTCTCCTTCCGGCGTTTGTGTAAAGCTGTTATGGCCTGGCCCATACTGGCGGTTTTCGTAGCTGGTGACGAAGACCGGGCGCGAGGCCTTGTGCCAGTTGGCAGGATTTTGCGGATCGGCATTGATCTCTGTCCACAGCAGTCCCATGCAGTAGTTCTCGTCGGTCGCGCTGGCGGAATAGCTGATAAACAACTTGTCGCCGTGGAACAGCACCGCCGGGCCTTCGTTGACCCAGAAGCCCCGGCACTCCCAGTCATATTCCGGTTTACTGAGCATCACCGGCTCGCCTTTCAGCGTCCACGGGTTCTCCATTTCACATAAATAGAGATTGGAGTTGCCGGAGATATCCGGGGCTTTTTGCGCCCACAGATACCAGCGTTTCCCCTGATGCACGAACGTGGTCGCGTCCAGCGCAAAGGTGTCGAACGGCGTTTTTACCTGGCCTTTTTCAGTCCACGTGCCGGTTAGCGGGTCGCGGTCGGCACACTCCAGCACAAACATGCGGTGCTGGAACATGCCCAGACCATCCAGCGCCTGGGTGTGCGCGGCGGCAAAATAGATGTACCACTTACCGTCGATATGATGCAGTTCCGGTGCCCAGATAAGCTGGCTCATTGGGCCGGTCTGCGGTTTGCGCCATACGACCACCTCGTCGGCACTGCGCAGCCCTTCCAGCGACGCTGCCCGGCGGATCGCCAGCCTGTCGTATTGCGGCACGGAGGCGATAAAATAATATTGCCCTTCATGGCGCAGAATGTACGGGTCGGCGCGTTGTTCAATAAACGGGTTAGGCCAGTTATGCATGCGGCGTTCCTTCTTTTGTTTCGACTCTCGTTTCCTGCCAGGCGTTCAGTTCGCTGTAGTTGGCGCGGCGTTTCTCCAGGTCGAGCTGGATCTGTTTCATGGTTTCCCGATCCACTTTCAGCAGTCGCACTACGCCGGCAGTGATCAAATAACCTACGCCCGGGATCACCGTAAACAGCAGGACGATCCCGTTAATAGCATCCGCGCTTTGTGCTTTCGCGCCGGCGTCGTAGCCATACCAGGAGAGCAGGAAGCCCACCATCGCGCCGGCAATCGCCAGCCCCAGCTTGAGGAAGAAGATATTGCCCGAGAAGCTGATCCCGGTGATGCGTTTACCGGTTTTCCATTCGCCATAGTCGTCCACATCAGCCATCAGCGACCAGTGCAGTGGCGACGGGATCTGGTGAAGAATGTTAAGCAGGAAGTAGAGCACCACGATGGTGACGGTCGCTTTCGGGTCGAAGAAATAGAACGCGCAGGAGAAAAGCGCCAGCACGATGTTGGTCCAGAAGAACACTTTCAGTTTACACCAGCGGTCGGTCAGCACTTTCGCCAGCATACTGCCGAGCATCATTCCCACCACGCCCAGGCTGATAAACAGGGTGGCAAAGTGAGTGCTCTGGCCCATTACCCAGGTGACGTAATACATGGTGGCCGCCATGCGGATAAAGCCCGGGCAGACGTTGCAGAGGGTCAGCAGCAGAATGCGTACCCACTGGTCGTTTTTCCATACGTCCTTCAGATCGTTTTTCAGCTCATCATGGGTCTGCACCGCCGGACGTACGCGCTCGCGCACGGTGGCGAAGCAGAACAGGAACATACAGGTACCAATCAGCGCCAGCACGGTCATCGCCATCTGGTAGCCTTTGGCTTTGTTATCGCCACCAAACCAGTCCGCCATCGGCAGGAGCGTGAGCGACAGTAAAAGCGTGGCAATACCCACCATCACAAAGCGATAGGACTGGCAGGCCACGCGCTCTTTTGGGTCATTGGTGATCACGCCGCCCAACGAGCAGTAGGGAATGTTGATGGCCGTATAGGTTAACGAGAGCAGGAAGTAGGTCACAAAGGCATAGATAACTTTGCTGTTATAGCTCCAGTCTGGCGTGGTGAACATCAGGATACTGAATAGCGCATAGGGGAACGCAATCCACAAAAGCCATGGACGAAACCGCCCATATTTACTGCGGGTACGGTCCGCGATGGCCCCCATGATCGGGTCCGTAACGGCATCAATGACGCGCACGGACAGCAGCAACACGCCGACCAGTGCAGGTGCCAGACCGAAAATATCGGTATAAAAATAATTAACAAACAACATGATGGCGCCGAAGATGATATTGCATCCTGCATCGCCCATCCCATAGCCGATCTTCTCTTTTACTGACAGTTTATTGTTATCCATTGACTGCTCTCCGGGTGACGGTATGGAGAGAATTATTTGCTGGCTAATCGATATATGCGTTGCAGTATCAGGGCGGTGATATGGATAAAGCGGCTGACGAGGTGAATTTGTGAGGAAGGTAACAAACGCTCAGCACCCGCGAAACGAGTGCTGAGCTGAAGGGCTATTAATGTGCTTTTACGGTTTTACCGTTTTTCTGTTTTACCAGATACCCCACGCCGAGGATCGCAATCCAGACCGGGATCAGGTAAACGGAAATTGCCATGCCTGGGGTGAGTAGCATAATCACCAGCACGCCCGCCATAAATAGCAGGCAAACCCAGTTACCCAGCGGATAGAGCAGGGCAGGGAAGCGGGTGGTTACGCCCTGCTGCTGTTTAGCGCGGCGGAACTTGATGTGCGCCAGGCTGATCATCGCCCAGTTAATCACCAGAGCCGAGACCACCAGGGCCATCAGCAGGCCAAACGCCGATTCGGGGGCCATGTAGTTAATCAGCACGCAAAGCGCCGTCACGATAGCCGAAACAATGATGGTATTGACCGGCACGCCGCGCTTATCGACGTTCAGCAGGGCTTTTGGTGCGTTACCCTGCTGCGCAAGGCCGAACAGCATGCGGCTGTTGCAGTACACGCAGCTGTTGTAGACGGAAAGCGCCGCCGTCAGCACGACGATATTGAGCGCATTCGCCACGAAGGTATCGCCCAGTTCGTGGAAGATAAGGACGAACGGGCTGGTGTCGGCCGTGACGCGTGTCCACGGCAGCAGCGAGAGCAGAACGGCCAGTGAACCCACATAGAAGATCAGAATTCGGTAGATAACCTGATTCGTCGCTTTCGGGATGCTTTGCTCCGGGTTGTCGGCTTCAGCGGCGGTGATCCCCACCAGCTCCAGCCCCCCGAAGGAAAACATAATAATGGCCATCATCATCACCAGACCGGTCATCCCGTGAGGCAGGAATCCACCTTGCTCCCAGAGGTTACGCACCGTGGCCTGTGGGCCACCGTTGCCGCTGAACAGCAGCCAGCCGCCAAAGATAATCATCGCCACCACGGCAATGACTTTGATGATGGCAAACCAGAACTCCATCTCACCGAACACTTTTACGTTGGTCAGGTTGATGGCGTTGATAATGACGAAGAACGCTGCCGCAGAAACCCAGGTTGGGATCTCGGGATACCAGAACTGAATGTATTTCCCCACGGCGGTCAGTTCTGCCATGGCCACCAGAACGTAAAGCACCCAGTAGTTCCAGCCGGAAGCGAAACCGGCAAAACTGCCCCAGTATTTGTAGGCAAAGTGACTGAACGAGCCTGCAACCGGCTCTTCAACGACCATTTCACCTAACTGGCGCATGATCAAAAACGCAATAAAACCTGCGATAGCGTAACCCAAAATAATGCCTGGACCGGCCGACTGGATGACGGATGCGCTTCCCAGAAACAGGCCAGTGCCGATAGCACCACCCAATGCGATGAGCTGTATATGGCGGTTTTTAAGGCCGCGCTTTAGCTGATCGCCGTGCTGTTGAGCTTCCATTTGAAACCTCGTGTGTGGTTGTTATGTTCACGCTGTGCGTGTGTAATTATGAATATCCGTTTTCTGTATTTATTTCTTTACGGTTAATAAGACCGAAAAAAGCGGAGATGTCTTCCGTAAGCGCAAGAATAGTGGTAAGCGCCTGTGAATGCACCTGCTTTATGAAGGGCTGATGACGAGTTGAATAAAAAGAAAGCATTTGTAAATCGCACCGTTAATTCTTACTACCCCAACCTATAGAATAGAAATGCCTTAAAAGCGGGCGAATTTTCATTTTTTGCGTTGTTGAATCGCTTCAGATTGCAAAAACCCTCGTTTCATTATGGTTAAAACTCCCTCTTTGGTAGTAATCAGCTCATTTGTGCAAAGTTACATTTCTGAAACGTTATTTCTGTAAGGTTGTTAAAATGTGCAGGGTTTACTGATTTCAATCAAAACCAATATGGACAGAAGGTGAATACTTTGTTACTTTAGCGATACGAACTTGAAATTGGTAAGACCAATTGACTCCGGGCAAAAAGGCGTAAGACAGGGAATATGGCCTACAGCAAAATTCGCCAACCAAAACTATCCGATGTGATTGAGCAGCAGCTGGAGTTTTTAATCCTCGAGGGGACACTGCGCCCGGGTGAGAAACTTCCGCCAGAACGCGAGCTGGCTAAACAGTTCGACGTATCCCGCCCCTCTCTGCGTGAGGCGATTCAACGCCTCGAAGCAAAGGGCTTGCTGCTTCGTCGCCAGGGCGGCGGAACCTTTGTTCAAAACAGCCTGTGGCAGAGCTTCAGCGATCCGCTGGTAGAACTTCTCTCTGACCACCCAGAATCCCAGTTTGATCTGCTTGAGACCCGTCACGCGCTTGAAGGTATCGCGGCCTATTACGCCGCCCTTCGCAGCACTGATGAAGATCGCGTGCGTATCCGCGAACTGCATCAGGCCATTGAACGGGCACAGCAGTCCGGCGACTTAGACGCCGAGTCCAATGCCGTCGTCCAGTATCAGATTGCCGTCACCGAAGCGGCACACAACGTAGTGCTCCTCCATCTGCTACGCTGCATGGAGCCGATGCTGGCCCAGAACGTTCGTCAAAATTTTGAATTGTTGTATGCCCGTCGGGACATGCTCCCGCTGGTAAGCAACCATCGCACCCGAGTATTCGAGGCGATAATGGCCGGGGAACCGGAGCAGGCGCGCGAAGCGTCGCACCGACATCTGGCTTTCATTGAGGAAATCTTGCTGGACCGCAGCCGAGAACAATCGCGTCGCGAACGTTCATTACGCCGCATACAGCAACGAAAGGATTAAGCGCCAGGTACTTTTAGAGCGCGGCAACTAAACGCAGAACCTGTCTTATTGTGTTTTCTGACGAAAATACAATGGGACAGGTTCCAGACAAATCAACGTATTAGATAGATAAGGAATACCCCCATGTCAGAACGTCTCCAAAATGACGTGGATCCGATTGAAACTCGCGACTGGCTACAGGCGATCGAATCGGTCATCCGTGAAGAAGGTGTTGAGCGCGCTCAGTATCTGATTGATCAGCTGCTTTCTGAAGCCCGCAAAGGCGGCGTGAAGGTTGCTTCAGGTGCAGGGGCTAGCAACTACGTAAACACGATTGCCGTTGAAGACGAACCGGAATACCCGGGCAATCTGGATCTGGAACGCCGTATCCGTTCTGCCATCCGCTGGAACGCCATCATGACCGTTCTGCGTGCGTCCAAGAAAGATCTGGAGCTGGGTGGCCACATGGCGTCCTTCCAGTCCTCTGCGACCGTTTACGAAGTGTGCTTCAACCACTTCTTCCGTGCTGCTAACGAGAAAGACGGCGGCGACCTGGTGTACTTCCAGGGCCACATCTCTCCGGGCATCTATGCACGTGCATTCCTGGAAGGTCGTCTGACTGAAGAGCAGATGAACAACTTCCGTCAGGAAGTTCACGGTAAAGGTCTGTCTTCTTACCCGCACCCTAAACTGATGCCTGAATTCTGGCAGTTCCCGACCGTATCCATGGGTCTGGGCCCAATTGGTGCAATCTATCAGGCGAAATTCCTGAAGTACCTGGAACACCGCGGTCTGAAAGATACCTCTGAGCAAACCGTTTACGCCTTCCTGGGCGACGGTGAGATGGATGAGCCAGAATCTAAAGGTGCGATCACCATCGCTACCCGTGAGAAGCTGGACAACCTGTGCTTCATCATCAACTGTAACCTGCAGCGTCTGGATGGTCCGGTAACCGGTAACGGTAAGATCATCAACGAACTGGAAGGCATCTTCGCAGGTGCTGGCTGGAACGTTATCAAAGTAATGTGGGGTTCCCGTTGGGACGAACTGCTGCGTAAAGACACCAGCGGTAAACTGATCCAGCTGATGAACGAAACCGTTGACGGTGACTACCAGACCTTCAAATCCAAAGACGGTGCCTACGTTCGTGAGCACTTCTTCGGCAAATATCCTGAAACCGCCGCACTGGTTGCAGACTGGACTGACGAGCAGATCTGGGCGCTGAACCGTGGTGGTCACGATCCGAAGAAAATCTACGCAGCACTGAAAAAAGCGCGCGAAACCAAAGGTAAAGCGACTGTAATCCTGGCCCACACCATCAAAGGTTACGGCATGGGTGATACCGCAGAAGGTAAAAACATCGCTCACCAGGTTAAGAAAATGAACATGGACGGCGTGCGCTATATTCGCGACCGCTTCAACGTGCCAGTGACCGATGAGCAGGTAGAAAACCTGTCTTACATCACCTTCCCGGAAGGTTCTGAAGAGTACAAGTACCTGCACGAACGTCGTCAGGCGCTGAAAGGCTACCTGCCAGCTCGTCAGCCTAACTTCACCGAGAAACTGGAACTGCCAGCGCTGGAAGACTTCTCTCAGCTGCTGGAAGAGCAGAACAAAGAGATCTCCACCACTATCGCTTTCGTTCGTGCCCTGAACGTGATGCTGAAGAACAAGTCGATCAAAGATCGTCTGGTGCCAATCATCGCTGACGAAGCGCGTACTTTCGGTATGGAAGGTCTGTTCCGTCAGATCGGTATCTACAGCCCGAACGGCCAGCAGTACACCCCGCAGGACCGTGAGCAGGTTGCATACTACAAAGAAGACGAGAAAGGTCAGATCCTGCAGGAAGGTATCAACGAGCTGGGCGCAGGCGCATCCTGGCTGGCTGCTGCGACCTCCTACAGCACCAACAACCTGCCGATGATCCCGTTCTACATTTACTACTCCATGTTCGGGTTCCAGCGTATCGGTGACCTGTGCTGGCAGGCAGGCGACCAGCAGGCTCGCGGCTTCCTGATTGGTGGTACTTCCGGTCGTACGACCCTGAACGGTGAAGGTCTGCAGCACGAAGATGGCCACAGCCACATTCAGTCTCTGACTATCCCTAACTGTATCTCTTACGACCCGTCTTACGCGTACGAAGTGGCAGTCATCATGCATGACGGTCTGCAGCGCATGTACGGCGAAGCGCAAGAGAACATTTACTACTACATCACCACCCTGAACGAAAACTACCACATGCCGGCAATGCCAGCAGGTGCCGAGGAAGGTATCCGTAAAGGTATCTACAAACTCGAAACCATCGAAGGTAGCAAAGGTAAAGTTCAGCTGCTGGGCTCTGGTTCTATTCTGCGTCACGTTCGTGAAGCAGCGCAGATCCTGGCGAAAGACTACGGTGTGGGTTCCGACGTGTACAGCGTGACCTCCTTCACTGAACTGGCGCGTGATGGTCAGGATTGTGAGCGCTGGAACATGCTGCACCCAATGGAAACCCCACGCGTTCCGTACATCGCTCAGGTGATGAACGACGCGCCAGCGGTGGCGTCTACTGACTATATGAAACTGTTCGCTGAGCAGGTTCGTACTTACGTTCCAGCTGATGATTATCGCGTACTGGGTACTGACGGCTTCGGTCGTTCTGACAGCCGCGAAAACCTGCGTCACCACTTCGAAGTTGATGCTTCTTACGTGGTTGTAGCAGCACTGGGCGAACTGGCTAAACGTGGCGAAATCGATAAGAAAGTGGTTGCGGACGCAATTACCAAATTCAACATCGATGCAGAAAAAGTTAACCCGCGTCTGGCGTAAGAGGTAAAAGAATAATGGCTATCGAAATCAATGTACCGGACATCGGGGCTGATGAAGTTGAAATCACCGAAATCCTGGTCAAAGTAGGCGACAAAGTTGAAGCTGAACAGTCGCTGATCACCGTAGAAGGCGACAAAGCCTCTATGGAAGTCCCGTCTCCTCAGGCTGGCATCGTTAAAGAGATCAAAGTCTCTGTTGGCGATAAAACCGAGACTGGCAAACTGATCATGATTTTCGATTCCGCCGACGGTGCAGCAGCTGCTGCACCTGCGCAGGAAGAGAAGAAAGAAGCTCCGGCCGCCGCTGCTCCAGCAGCTGCCGCGGCAGCGAAAGAAGTTAACGTGCCTGACATCGGCGGTGACGAAGTTGAAGTCACTGAAATCCTGGTGAAAGTGGGCGATACCGTTGCGGCTGAGCAGTCTCTGATCACCGTAGAAGGCGATAAAGCGTCTATGGAAGTGCCGGCGCCGTTCGCGGGCACCGTTAAAGAGATCAAGATCAACACCGGTGACAAAGTGTCTACCGGCTCTCTGATCATGATCTTCGAAGTGGCGGGTGCTGCACCTGCCGCTGCGCCAGCTCAGGCTGCTGCTCCGGCTCCAGCGGCTGCACCAGCAGCAGGCGGTGTGAAAGACGTTAACGTTCCTGACATCGGCGGTGACGAAGTCGAAGTGACCGAAGTGATGGTGAAAGTGGGCGACAAAGTTGCCGCTGAACAGTCACTGATCACCGTTGAAGGCGACAAAGCCTCTATGGAAGTGCCTGCGCCGTTCGCGGGTACCGTTAAAGAGATCAAAATCAGCACCGGCGACAAAGTCTCTACCGGCTCTCTGATCATGGTCTTCGAAGTGGAAGGCGCTGCGCCTGCAGCCGCTCCGGCTGCCGCGGCTGCTCCAGCACCGGCTGCTGCACCGGCTCAGGCTGCTAAACCAGCGGCACCTGCTGCAAAAGCGGAAAGCAAATCTGAGTTCGCTGAAAACGACGCTTACGTCCACGCGACCCCGCTGATTCGTCGCCTGGCGCGCGAATTCGGCGTGAACCTGGCGAAAGTGAAAGGGACTGGCCGTAAAGGTCGTATCCTGCGCGAAGACGTTCAGGCTTATGTGAAAGACGCGGTGAAACGCGCTGAAGCTGCACCAGCTGCAGCCGCAGGCGGCGGTATCCCTGGCATGCTGCCATGGCCGAAAGTGGACTTCAGCAAGTTCGGTGAAATTGAAGAAGTGGAACTGGGCCGCATCCAGAAAATCTCTGGTGCTAACCTGAGCCGTAACTGGGTCATGATCCCGCACGTTACGCACTTCGACAAAACCGATATCACCGATCTGGAAGCGTTCCGTAAACAGCAGAACGCCGAAGCTGAGAAGCGTAAACTGGACGTGAAATTCACCCCAGTGGTCTTCATCATGAAAGCCGTTGCCGCTGCCCTGGAGCAGATGCCACGCTTCAACAGCTCCCTGTCCGAAGATGGCCAGAAGCTGACGCTGAAGAAATACATCAACATCGGTGTTGCGGTTGATACGCCAAATGGTCTGGTTGTTCCGGTCTTCAAAGACGTGAACAAGAAGAGCATCACTGAGCTGTCCCGTGAACTGACCACCATCTCCAAAAAAGCGCGTGATGGTAAGCTGACTGCCGGCGAAATGCAGGGCGGCTGCTTCACTATCTCCAGCATCGGCGGCCTAGGTACTACCCACTTCGCACCGATTGTTAACGCGCCGGAAGTGGCTATTCTCGGTGTGTCCAAGTCCGCGATGGAGCCGGTGTGGAATGGCAAAGAGTTCGTGCCGCGTCTGATGATGCCAATCTCTCTGTCCTTCGACCACCGCGTGATCGACGGTGCTGATGGTGCGCGTTTCATCACCATCATCAACAACATGCTGAGCGACATTCGCCGCCTGGTGATGTAAGTGAAAAGCCGGCCAGTCGGCCGGCTTTTTTCTGTTAATCTCATGTGGTTTGTGAGGTTATTGGCGAAAGCGACAATTCGTGAGCCGTTTGTTGTTTCAAAATTGTTAACAATTTTGTAAACTGCGGGCGGATAGAACGTCCCGGTGGATGAAGGGCGACAAGTACCTGGACCGCCGGAAATCAATAAGAGGTCATGATGAGTACTGAAATCAAAACTCAGGTCGTGGTACTTGGGGCAGGTCCCGCAGGTTACTCTGCAGCCTTCCGTTGCGCTGATTTAGGTCTGGAAACCGTCATCGTAGAACGTTACAACACCCTTGGTGGTGTTTGTCTGAACGTAGGTTGTATCCCTTCTAAAGCGCTGCTGCACGTAGCGAAAGTTATCGAAGAAGCCAAAGCGCTGGCTGAACACGGTATCGTCTTCGGCGAGCCGAAAACCGATATCGATAAAATCCGTACCTGGAAAGAGAAAGTTATCACTCAGCTGACCGGTGGTCTGGCTGGCATGGCGAAAGGCCGTAAAGTGAAAGTGGTTAACGGTCTGGGTAAATTCACCGGCGCGAACACCCTTGAAGTGGAAGGCGAAAACGGCAAAACCGTAATCAACTTCGACAACGCGATCATCGCGGCGGGCTCTCGTCCAATCGAACTGCCATTCATTCCACATGAAGATCCACGCGTGTGGGATTCCACCGATGCCCTGGAACTGAAAACCGTTCCAAAACGTCTGCTGGTTATGGGCGGCGGTATCATCGGTCTGGAAATGGGTACCGTGTACCATGCACTGGGTTCAGACATTGACGTGGTTGAAATGTTCGACCAGGTTATCCCGGCTGCGGATAAAGACATCGTTAAAGTCTTCACCAAGCGTATCAGCAAGAAATTCAACCTGATGCTGGAAACCAAAGTGACTGCCGTTGAAGCGAAAGAAGACGGTATTTACGTTTCCATGGAAGGTAAAAAAGCGCCATCCGAACCACAGCGTTACGACGCCGTGCTGGTGGCGATCGGCCGTGTGCCGAACGGTAAGAACCTCGACGCGGGCAAAGCTGGCGTGGAAGTGGACGACCGTGGCTTCATCCGCGTTGACAAACAGCTGCGCACTAACGTGCCGCACATCTTTGCTATCGGCGATATCGTCGGTCAGCCAATGCTGGCGCACAAAGGTGTTCACGAAGGTCACGTTGCCGCTGAAGTTATCGCCGGCATGAAACACTACTTCGATCCGAAAGTGATCCCATCTATCGCGTACACCGAGCCAGAAGTGGCATGGGTCGGTCTGACCGAGAAAGAAGCGAAAGAGAAAGGCATCAGCTACGAAACCGCCACCTTCCCGTGGGCTGCTTCTGGCCGTGCTATCGCTTCCGATTGCGCAGACGGTATGACCAAACTGATCTTCGACAAAGAGACTCACCGCGTTATCGGTGGTGCGATTGTCGGTACCAACGGCGGCGAGCTGCTGGGTGAAATCGGTCTGGCGATCGAAATGGGTTGCGACGCGGAAGACATCGCGCTGACCATCCACGCTCACCCAACTCTGCACGAGTCCGTGGGCCTGGCGGCAGAAGTGTTTGAAGGTAGCATCACCGACCTGCCAAACGCGAAAGCGAAGAAGAAATAAGTTTCTTCAGACAAAAAAAGCGGCCTGTGGCCGCTTTTTTTATGTGCTGGATTCAGGGAGCCACAGGCTGCCAGGTTTTATCCGGGTTATAGGCGGTTAACGCCTGGGCTTTCTGCTCAGAGTCATTGCCGAGATCGGCCTGGTACACTTTGTCATCCTGGTTTATGACAAAGCTCATGACGCCTGTCTGGCCATAGCTGACGGGCCATGCCACCATCGCAAAGCCTTTCTCATAAGGCAGGATACGGAACCGATAGCCGTGATAGCCTGCACCGGGCTCTTTGGGGCTGAAGGCCGGCCCCAGCGGGCTGGGGGCTTCACCCGGCGAAACGGGCCAGTAGAGACCATCTTTTTTCCCTTCAGAGCTGACAATTTTCTGCGCGTATTTTTGATTCATGGCGAAATAGCTCTGCTGGGCATCCACATAGGCATGTAATGCTTCGATGGCGGCAAGCTCGTTACGCCCGATCTCGCGGGTCAGGATCTCCTCGGCGCCCTCCTTGATATCGAATTGCCATCCGGCAGCGGTTTTGACAACCGGGATGGGCAACTGCCAGTCGTTATTTCCGACGACCAGATGCGCCGTATTACCGTCGATAACCGTGTTGTGCCGCACCTTCCAGTCGCGCAGGAAACGATCGACGGCATCAGGATCGACCCCTTCAGGCGGCAGAAAATCGCGCCAGTTCTCTCCAAGCAGATTGTTCATTGCCGTTTCATTCTGCTCACTGATGGCATGCGCCAGCGCATCGGTCGCCTGAACGGGCGTGCTGAAGGATTGCTGTGCCATCGCAGCGGTGGACATCATGAACAACACCATTCCACAGACAAGATTCTTTTTCATGTTGGCTCCCTTAACGATGACGGAATTCACGGTGTTCAGCACGTCCGGCAGGGGCCTGACGCGGCTGCTGATGACGGGCAGCCAGTTGTCTGCTTTGCGCCCCCCGTTGCTGCTGGGCTTGCCAGTTGGCAGAGCGGCTGTCGTTGCCGCTCAAGGCATTTGCGCGAGACTGGCTGGTTCGCTGCGGGATATGGCGTTGCTGGGCTGGCTGCGCGATCCGTTTCTCCTGTCGCTGGGTTACGGCAGGGTGATTATCACGCTGCTGCGAGGTGGTTCGCTTTGCCGTTTGCGGTCTGGTGTCGTAGCCACGGTAGTTGTTGCGCTGGGATATCTGCTTCAGCTGTTCGCCTGAAGCCTGGCGCTGTGCATCTCTGGTTCCCGGACGCGCGGTTTGCGGGAAGGTTTTGCCTGTCGATTTCTCCATCTGGCTCAGGGCCGCCTGACGCTGGCTGTCGCGGTTAATCGGTTTTTGCTGCGTAGAACTGAGCCCCGTTACCGTGTCAGTGGAATGGAAGCGGTTATTGAGCTGGCTGGTGGGGTAGGGCACACCTTCCCGATATGCCGGGTTATGCTGCCAGGTGCGGTTGGCATCCGTTAGGCGTTGGCCACTGATTTTATTGAAGTTCTCAACGTTGATATTGATATTGTTATCACCGTTGCGGTTATAGCCGCCGTGATTCCAGTCATCGTCATGATGGTGGTCCCAGTCGTCGTCATCATCCCAGTCGATGTTGCTGAAGATGGCGTAGGTTGTCGCCACGCCCAGGCTGAAGCCTAAGCCTTTGACCAGACTATCCGTAAACTGCTCTCCCGGAGAAGGAGGAAGATAGGTTGGCGGGTAAGCCGTGTTTGGCCAGGTACCGTAAACGGTATTGGGGTTATAGGTGGGGACGTATACGACCTGCGGATCCGCGGATTCAATTTTGATCACCGTCGGGGCAGGCGTGGTGGAAGTCGTCGATTCGCTGGTGGCCGATTTGGCCGGGGCAGGTTTCGTCACGGTGGTGACCGTCTGCTGAGGCGTTGATTGTAAGGCGCCGGTCTTTTGAGCCAGCGCGCGCAGGCGTTGGACGGAATCCATGACATCCTTCGGTTGCGCGAGAAACGCATCCCCCAGATTTTGTACCCACGGCGGGTTTTCACCCATCAGCGACATCAGTTGAGGAAACGCGACCAACGATTTTACGCTGGGATCCCAGGGCTGGCTGGCAACGGCCTGGATAGCGGCGTCTCCTTCCATTTTAGGGTTGTCTTTGGACCACTGCGCCGCCTGGATGACGTTGGCCGGGTAGGTCGAGGCCATTAAAATTTGTGACAGCAGGGCATCCGGATAGAGCGCGATGGGAGCAACCCACTGATCGATTTGCGCGGCCGTATAGGCTGGGGCGACGACAGAGGCGGGTTGCGCTGCTGCGGGGGTTACCGGTTGTTGTGCGACGGGAGCGGGGGCGACAGGCTCTGTCGCCCGACTTTTGACAAACATGACGCCTGAGGCGGCAAACAGCCCGGCACTGCACAGAAGAACAAGCAGATGTGGTTTAAAGGGCAACTTCATAAAATGACTCCAACGAGACAAGCGCTGTGCCGTGAGGCGTTACGGTTGGCGTGAGTATTATTCACTCGCCTTTTACTGTTTTGACTTTTGTTGGGGAACTGCCGGTACGTCCGGATAAAGAGTGTGAGTATTTATTACACAATTATATGTGATAGCTGAAAAGCCGCTGGATTTCAGAAGGCCGCTCTTGCGAGCGGCCAGCAGCTAGTTGCCGAGGTTGACAACAAACAGCACCGTGATGTCGGATATGTTCCAGCCACCGTGCAGTGCCGTAAGCAGTAAACCGAGCGCAACGATCAGCGCAGTGATTCGCATCTCCATTGCGTGCGTTCCTGTACAGGCTACGCGGGTTCATTCTTCACCGGGAAAGGCAGAACCTGGCAAGTTGATGTTGCCGCGTAGATGAAGGAACTGCTCCCGGGCCCGGTGACTGGTTGCTACACCAGCGGAGCAGGCCGCGGAGAAGAATAGTCAATTCAATGGATCTGAAGAAGGCAAAAAATGCAATTACATGGGCTTTCATACGAAATGGGAAGGCGCTACGCAAAATCGTGATAGCAGCTTGCAAGCCCACAGGGAGTGATGCACAATATTTCACGTTGGTGTTGCCGCAAATCTGCCAACCCGGTGTGCTACCATCGCAAGGCAACAAATAAACCGCTTTCAGGCGGTTTTTTTGTTGCCAAAATTCCCCCCGTCAGCCCTCTACACCATGCTTAACGATTCAGCAAATTTTTTAATGTTGCTTTTTTGTAAACGGATTAACACTGTGCAGAAATCCTGCTATGCTGCCCGACGCGGTATCGGGCATTTACCCTACAAACTGCTGTCTCACAGGAGCGTGAAGAGAACGCCCGCCGCATATGACAATGAGAGCGAGGAGAACCGTCGTGCTAGAAGAATACCGTAAGCACGTAGCAGAACGTGCCGCCGAGGGAATTGTACCCAAACCGTTAGATGCAACCCAAATGGCCGCGCTCGTCGAGCTGCTGAAGAACCCGCCTAAGGGCGAAGAAGAATTCCTGTTAGATCTGCTGATCAACCGCGTACCGCCTGGCGTAGATGAAGCTGCCTACGTAAAAGCCGGATTCCTTGCTGCTATCGCCAAAGGCGAAGCCACCTCCCCACTGGTTACTCCTGAAAAAGCCATTGAACTGCTCGGCACCATGCAGGGTGGTTATAACATTCATCCGCTGATTGACGCGCTGGATAACGACAAGCTGGCACCGATTGCCGCTAAAGCGCTCTCTTCAACGCTGCTGATGTTCGATAACTTCTACGATGTGGAAGAAAAAGCCAAAGCAGGCAACGTCTATGCGAAGCAGGTGATGCAGTCCTGGGCCGATGCCGAATGGTTCCTGAACCGTCCTGCGCTGGCTGAAAAAATTACCGTTACCGTATTCAAAGTCACCGGTGAAACCAACACTGATGACCTCTCTCCGGCACCGGATGCATGGTCTCGCCCGGATATCCCGCTGCACGCTCTGGCGATGCTGAAAAACGCCCGTGAAGGCATTGAGCCGGATCAGCCAGGCGTTGTCGGCCCGATCAAACAGATCGAAGCGTTGCAGAAAAAAGGGTTCCCGCTGGCTTACGTCGGTGACGTAGTCGGTACCGGTTCTTCCCGTAAATCCGCCACTAACTCCGTCCTGTGGTTTATGGGTGACGATATTCCGCATGTGCCGAACAAACGCGGTGGCGGCCTGTGCCTGGGCGGTAAGATTGCCCCAATCTTCTTCAACACCATGGAAGATGCTGGCGCACTGCCAATTGAAGTGGATGTCTCTAACCTGAACATGGGCGACGTGATTGACGTTTACCCGTATAAAGGTGAAGTCCGTAACCACGACACCAACGAGCTGCTGGCGAGCTTCGAGCTGAAAACCGACGTACTGATCGACGAAGTGCGTGCCGGTGGCCGTATCCCGCTGATCATCGGTCGTGGCCTGACCACCAAAGCGCGTGAAGCGCTGGGTCTGCCGCACTCAGACGTGTTCCGTCATGCGAAAGACGTAGCAGAAAGCAATCGTGGCTTCTCGCTGGCGCAGAAAATGGTTGGCCGCGCGTGCGGCGTGGCCGGTATCCGTCCTGGCGCTTACTGCGAGCCGAAGATGACCTCTGTGGGCTCTCAGGACACCACTGGCCCAATGACCCGTGACGAGCTGAAAGACCTGGCGTGCCTGGGCTTCTCGTCCGATCTGGTCATGCAGTCCTTCTGTCACACGGCGGCGTATCCGAAGCCGGTTGACGTAACCACGCACCACACGCTGCCAGACTTCATCATGAACCGTGGCGGCGTCTCTCTGCGTCCGGGCGACGGCGTTATCCACTCCTGGCTGAACCGTATGCTGCTGCCGGATACCGTGGGTACCGGCGGTGACTCCCATACCCGTTTCCCGATTGGTATCTCCTTCCCGGCGGGCTCCGGTCTGGTGGCGTTTGCCGCAGCGACCGGCGTGATGCCGCTGGATATGCCGGAATCGGTACTGGTGCGCTTCAAAGGTAAAATGCAGCCGGGTATCACCCTGCGCGACCTGGTTCACGCTATCCCGCTGTATGCCATCAAACAGGGCCTGCTGACCGTTGAGAAGAAAGGTAAGAAAAACATCTTCTCTGGCCGCATCCTGGAAATTGAAGGGCTGCCGGATCTCAAAGTTGAGCAGGCATTCGAGCTGACCGATGCGTCTGCAGAGCGTTCCGCCGCGGGTTGTACCATCAAGCTGAACAAAGAGCCGATCATTGAGTATCTGAACTCTAACATCGTCCTGCTGAAGTGGATGATTGCGGAAGGCTACGGCGACCGTCGTACGCTGGAGCGTCGTATTCAGGGGATGGAGAAATGGCTGGCGGATCCGCAGCTGCTGGAAGCCGATGCTGACGCAGAATATGCGGCGGTGATCGACATCGATCTGGCAGACATTAAAGAGCCAATTCTCTGTGCACCGAACGATCCTGACGATGCGCGTCTGCTGTCTGACGTGCAGGGCGATAAGATCGACGAAGTGTTCATCGGTTCCTGTATGACTAACATCGGTCACTTCCGTGCTGCCGGTAAACTGCTGGATACTCATAAAGGCCAACTGCCAACCCGCCTTTGGGTAGCGCCACCAACCCGTATGGATGCGGCGCAGCTGACTGAAGAGGGTTACTACAGCGTGTTTGGTAAGAGCGGTGCGCGCATCGAAATCCCGGGCTGTTCCCTGTGTATGGGTAACCAGGCGCGCGTGGCAGACGGTGCGACGGTGGTTTCCACCTCTACCCGTAACTTCCCGAACCGTTTAGGTACCGGTGCGAACGTCTACCTGGCGTCTGCTGAGCTGGCGGCGGTTGCGGCGCTGATTGGCAAACTGCCAACGCCGGAAGAGTACCAGACCTTCGTTGCTCAGGTTGATAAGACGGCGGTGGATACCTATCGCTATCTGAACTTCGACCAGCTCTCTCAGTACACCGAGAAAGCTGACGGGGTGATCTTCCAGACGGCGGTATAAAAGCAAAACCGTCTCCACGAGACGGTTTTTAGTGTTTGCACCCTCTCCCGTGGGAGAGGGCCGGGGTGAGGGCATCAGGCCGCAGGGCCTTGCTCTCACCTTTTTATTTTCATTCCTCCCACCTCACACGCTTTTTTTCTGCCTCTCTGCTGCGATAATTACCGTAATGGCTTTGCAGAGGAAAACACTATGGATTACGAATTTCTGCGCGACATCACCGGGGTGGTGAAAGTGCGTATGTCGATGGGCCACGAAGCCGTTGGACACTGGTTTAACGAAGAAGTGAAAGAAAATCTAGCGCTTCTTGATGAAGTTGAACAGGCGGCGAATACGATAAAAGGCAGTGAACGCTCCTGGCAACGTGCGGGTCATGAATACACGCTGTGGATGGATGGCGAAGAGGTGATGGTGCGGGCCAACCAGCTGGAATTCTCGGGCGACGAGATGGAAGAGGGGATGAGCTACTACGACGAAGAGAGCCTGTCGCTGTGCGGCGTGGAGGACTTTCTGCAGGTCGTGTCGGCGTACCGGGAGTTTATGAAACAGAAATAAATGAAATTCCCTCCGAAGCGTGTCGGAGGGAATCCGCTGGTTTCGCTCTACAGCAAAAATCTCACAAAATTAGCGGTCGGGTTGGTCGCCGCAACGGGTGACGCCCCCTTGGCGCTGAATGACCACGCCTGACATTGGGAAACGCCTGGCATACCATCGTTGCGTACAAGGAATTGCACGCCGCCAGGGTTTTGCGGCGGATCGCCAGCCGGCATTCCGCAGGCTATCAGGAAATCAATGTCACTGTGTTTACTCCGCAGCTCCGCTACCCGCTGTTCCCAGCCCGCCGGGCGAACACCGTTCTGCGTAAAATAATCCAGGCAGATATCAATGCTAAATGGCTTATCGTCAGCATAAGTATTGGTGAAGTAATCGGTGATGACGATCCCATGCACTGATTCTGCCGACACTTCACTGCTGCTGCCAATATGAATGATTTGACCATTCGGCAATTGGGCTGAAATATGACCTGGGATCGCGTGACCGTTCACCTGAGGAAAGAAATCAATTGTGGAAACGTAGCGTTTTGGCCACATCGTCAGAGATTTATCGCTACGGGTATTCTGCCCGCACAGCAGCCAATTCACAGCGTGAAAAACGGGATCGTGGCAGGGCGTCTTCTCACTCTCTTTATCGTCGCGGTAGAGGATGGCACATGTTCCCGCCAGAAACGTGATGGCAGAAGAGGGATCCCCGGAACGGGCCGGGAAGGCATCAATCAGCCTGTTAACGTAGTCGCTGACATGGTCCATGTAGAAGTCACCGAGTTGCATGAGTTCATCTTCACTGAGCACATTACTCCAGCGGGTATTCCAGAAAAATTCCGGAAGTGTGACAAAGGTATGGTCCCAGTTACCGGTGTCAGTTTCCAGCACCGCTTTGAGCTCAGCAATAACCTGGCTCAGACGAAACTCCATCCGCTCTTTGGCGTGAGTCAGAAGATCGTTATCCGCACTTCGCAGGTCGTCTGCCTCGTGCGTAAAGGAGTCAGCACGCCAGGAAAGAATTCGAATTGTCATTTTACACCTCGTGATTGATCAGGATAAAAAAAGAGTTTTTTCAGCGTTACGACGTGCTGTCAGGCCCGCCAGGACCTGACCACCCGCATGGTTCCATTTCAGAAATTCGTCGGCGGCGCCGTTAACGTCTCCGCTGTTCACTTTGCGTAACAGGGTTGAACTCTTCAGATTGGCCGGGCCCAGATTGAAGGCGAAGCTCACCAGAGCATCGAACTGGTTCTGAGTCACCTCCACAGTCAGCATGTTGTTAACCTCGTGCTCAAAACGCTGCAGGTCATCACGAAGGAGCTGTTCTGCGGCTTCTGCGGTGATGGTCCGCGTGCCGCCTGGCGGGATCGGGTTTTCGACGTGACCATAACCGATAGTCGGAATACCGACTGCGTCTTTGTAGGTGGTTAAACGCAGGCCTTCGTACTGTTTGATAAGGGCAATGCCGCCATTGCCGGTTGTTTTCAAAGCATTACTCATGGCTATTCTCCTTTACGGGGACGGGGGTCATACGGTGGATAAATTCATCAAGCAGGCGCAGCACCGCTTCCGGCGGTTCCTGAGCGACAAAATCAATTTCAATATCAATGTTCTGGCTGTCCGTTTTGCCCTCATGGGGCTGGGGCGCCATCGTGACGTGGAAGTGACCCCGCTCTCCCTGTCCTGTCAGCGTGCTGATGGCTTCTGTGGCATCACCGCGAACGGTCAGGCGCATCTTCATTCTCTCCATTGACAGATTGCGCGGTGGAGCAAGTGTCACCAGCGGTACGTTCAATCGATGCCCGTCATCCAGCTGAAGCTCGGCATAGTCGGGTTTGTAGCTGCCGTCCGGGGCCTGCTCAAATAGCTGCGAGAGCACGGCAACGTACTGATGGGCCATATACTGGTTGGCGCTAAAGGCGGCGTGCTGGAGCCCTTGTACCAGGGCATCTAATCCCATCGCGTGGTTGCCCTTGTTGCCGGCAGGGGGCGGCGGCGTTCCGTCATCGCCCCCGCCGCCACCTCCGTCATTGCTTCCGGCGTTCTCCTCCTCCCCGGCGGGAGAAGGAGACGGAGTTGCGGCAGAGGGGGGATCTGACGATACCGTCGTCGGTTTATCTGCCGGGGGTTCGGTACTGGCTTCAGGCTTTACATCGCCGGGCGTTTTACGGCTGAACCAGAATCGACGTGAATCAGGCATATTTTTTCTCCATCAGGCAGGTGCCCGTTAACCGGACACCTGTAAGGGGTAATAAATGCGTTTAAATGCGTTGTACGGGTTAGCCGTTACCCCCCTGAGCAGGCGCGGCTGGGGCTGGTGCTGGTGTAATCAGACCTGAACTGTTGGTTGCAGGCAGCTCAGCGGGTTGATCTCCAGCGCGTTGTGCCGGTTTGGTAGCAGCATTGGTCAGATAATCGACCACGCGGCTAAGTGCTTCCGGCATCGGCTGACGTTTAACGGAGGTGTGGATGGAGTATTTGGCACGGGTATCGGTCGAACGGGTCTGTTCTGACTTATGGCTCACGCTGCCCTTGACGCTAACGGAGAATGGACCCCAGCCGATTTTGCCCTCCAGGGAGCCTTCCTGGCTGCTGCTTTCATTGCTGGCTGCGCTCTGATGGATCTCAAGCTCGAAGTCGATGGTCCCTTCTTCGATACAGATGATGGGGTGCACCACTGCCGCCAGCAGAGGAATACGCATGACTTTGGTTTGCGTACCGGTCGTCACGCCTTTCTCATCGACGAGGGTCTCCTCATAATCAAACTGTACCGAAACGGCTTTGCCATCTTTAATACAGACGCTTAATAAGAAATCGGTATAACTTTTGGCTGCCTGGGTTTGGGCTTTAATCATTGCCTGTAATGGCGCGGAAATCATACTGTCTAGCGGCAATGAACTAATAACTGAACCAATAAATCCGGTATCAACATTTGCATCTGGCATAATTCATTCCTCGATGTTTGGGGGGAGCAGAATATGTCTGCCCATTAATCATGGATATCGATTAAAAAAGCATCTATGCGCTTAAAGTTATGTTTTCGGAAATCATTGTGTCTGTATGGAATGGTCTGTATCGAAAGTTACATGGCGAAATGAGACGGGCTGTGCTTAATAAATTAAACCGGCATTACTCCTGCAATTGAAAGTTTCTCCTGGTGTTATTACTTTTCATCCCGCAGCAACCGTTGTTTTAGGTTTGTTTGAAGGGTTTAAGTGCCGCTAACAAGATAACGATTATTTAAGTGGGACGACAATGAATATACTTATTTATGATGAATTGCCGCTGTTCATTCATGGCATCCGATGCCGTTGGGCGGAACTTGCGCCCGCATTACACATCACAGCAGCACATACCGAAGATGAGGTCTGGAAAGGTTTAATAAAAGTCAGGACGGATGTTGTTATTCTGGATGCGGATTATGAAATAGAGAAAAAAAGAGCGTTATTAACCCAGTTAAAATCGCAGGCGGACACTATTTTAGTGTTGATGAATTTTTCACGGCTGGATAATGTCAACCCGATTTATTTTCTGGAATGTGGTGCGGCAGGGATTTTAACCAAGAAAATGGAGTCGGAAGAGTTATTGCAGGCAATTGAATGGGTGCGGCAAGGGAGAATATATTTACCGGATAGTTGCCTGCGCGAACATAAATTAATACGCATGCAGAATTATCCATCCCCGCTGTGCACACTATCACCCCGACAACGTGAGATTCTGCATCTTGTTGTTCAGGGAAATAGCAATAAGCAAATTTGTCGTGTACTCGGGATTGCGGAAGGGACGGTTAAAAATCACCTTCACGCCCTGTTTCGTCAACTGGGAGTCAGAAACCGCACGGAAGCGGCGATGATACTGGCCCAAACGACTGTTTAGGAAAATAACCAGCATGATAAAGAAGGAAAAATCATCACTTTTCCTTCTTTGTCTGCTTACCTGCGTCTTACACGGCCGGAATATTGCGGCCGTAGTAGATTTCGCGCATCTCTTTCCAGAGCAGGTCGGTAATGACCTTACGTTCTTCTTCGTTTAAATCTTCTGGCTTTGTGTGGAACATGTAGTGCTTAAGGTCAAACTCCTTAAGCAGCATCTTGGTGTGGAAGATGTTCTCCTGATACACGTTCACATCCATCATGTCGTACAGCGATTTCATGTCCTCGGACATAAAGTTCTGAATGGAGTTGATCTCGTGATCGATAAAGTGCTTCATGCCATTGATATCGCGCGTAAAACCACGCACACGATAATCAATGGTGACGATATCGGATTCCAGCTGGTGAATTAAATAGTTCAGCGCGTTTAGCGGGGAGATCACGCCGCAGGTGGATACTTCGATATCGGCGCGGAACGTGCACAGGCCGCCTTCCGGGTGGCTCTCCGGGTAGGTGTGCACGCAGATATGGCTTTTATCAAGGTGGGCGACAACCACTTCAGGCAGCGGGCCCGGGTGCTCGGTTTTGTCGATAAGCTTAGGATCGACCGGCTCTTCGCTGACCAGAATGGTCACGCTGGCGCCCTGAGGTTCATAATCCTGGCGGGCGATGTTCAGAATATTTGCGCCGATAATAGAGCAGGTTTCCGACAGGATCTCGGTCAGTCGGTTGGCATTGTAGAGTTCATCGATATAGGCGATGTAGCCATCGCGCTCTTCCGCTGTTTTGGCATAGCAGATATCGTAAATACAAAAACTCAGGCTTTTGGTCAGGTTGTTAAAGCCATGCAGTTTAAGCTTTTTCAATTAGTTCACCCCCTGGGAGGACAGTGCATCTTGCAGGTACTGCGGCAAGGCAAAGGCTGCGGTATGGACCGCCGGATTGTAGTAACGGCACTGGAGACCTGCCTGATGGAAGCGCGCCTGGATAATCTCCGTGGAGAGATGACGCAGGACGTCGTTATCCGTCGCCCAGGCAAAGGTCATGATCCCGCCGTAGTAGGTCGGAATGGCAGCCTGATAAAAGCTAACATCGCCAAAATAGGTGCTCAGTTTGCGGTGGCTGTCGAGCGCTTCATCCTGCTGCAGGAAGCAGACGCCATTTTGCGCCACGAAGATACCGCCAGGGTTCAGACAACGCTTGCAACCCTCGTAGAACGATGAGGTAAACAGCGAGGCGCCCGGGCCGATAGGGTCGGTACAGTCGGAGATAATGACGTCAAACATCTGATTCGTCTGGTTGACGAAGTTCACGCCATCGTCAATCACCAGCTTAAAGCGCGGATCGTCGTAGCTACCCGCGTTATGGTTAGGCAGGTACTGACGACAGAATGAGACCACGCCCGCGTCGATCTCTACCATGGTGATGGTTTCAATGGACTGGTGGCGGGAGACTTCGCGCAGCATCGCCCCGTCGCCGCCGCCGATAATCAGCACGTGCTTCGCGTGGCCATGGGCCAGCAGCGGGACGTGGGTCATCATCTCATGATAGATAAACTCATCTCGCTCGGTGGTTTGCACCACGCCGTCCAGCGCCATTACGCGGCCAAAAGCGGCATTCTCGAAGATGATCAGATCCTGATGATCGGTTTTCTCATGATATAGCACGTTATCAACGGCAAAGTACTGACCAAACTGGTCATGCAGTGTTTCATGCCACAACGTGTGGTCGGCCATACGCGGACTCCTCTTCGTTAACATCCGTTACACTCACGAAAAATGAGCGAAACATGATAGCTAACTATAACCGTGGTTGCACGGTTCCAGGCGAAACAAGAGGCGCCGGGAAGGTTATTTCACGTAGGCGAGCAGGCTAAGCGAATCGCGGGCCAGCGCTTTGCATTTTTTTGCCGTTGGGATGCCAATACCGCTTAAATCACGGTAACTGTCTTCACCGAGCGCTTTCATGTCGAAGCTGTCGTAGTTGCTGAGGTCCCATTGGTTCTGCTGGGCAAAAAAGACCAGTGCGCGACGAATTTGCCCGTTGGGTAAATTCTGGTAGCCACAATCATTTTTCAGGAACACAAAAACCGCCGTCAGATCGGCCATATCTTCCGCTTCATTTTCACTGAGCGCATAGCTGTTCGCACACATTGCCATCAGGCTGGTGAACAAAATTGTCCTGAAAAACGTCTTCATTGCTTCTACCACTGCATCACGGAAAATCAACGTTAGCATATTTGGTGCCAGTGCGACGATCTTTATTATTGCCGCGTTACTTGACCTTCCGGTAAGGGGAGGGTTTATGCTCAAAAGATCGTCTGCACGAAATAAGGAAATGAATATGCAACGTCGTGAATTTCTAAAATATTCCGTTGCGTTGGGGGTTGCCAGCGCATTACCACTGTGGAGTCGCGCGGTTCTGGCGGCTGACAGACCTGCCTTACCCATTCCTGATTTATTGACCGCCGATGCCCGTGGCCGTATCCAGCTGGTGGTTCAGTCCGGTAAAATGGCCTTTGGCAAATATAACGCCACCACCTGGGGCTATAACGGCAATGTGCTTGGCCCGGCGTTGCAACTGCGCAGAGGAAAAGCCGTCACCGTTGATATTCACAACACGCTGGCAGAAGAGACGACGCTGCACTGGCACGGGCTGGAAGTGCCGGGCGAGGTCGACGGCGGCCCGCAAGGGATTATAAAAGCGGGCGGGAAGCGCACCGTGACCTTTACCCCCGAGCAGCGGGCGGCAACTTGCTGGTTCCACCCGCATCAGCATGGCAAAACGGGCCATCAGGTGGCCATGGGGCTGGCAGGCCTGGTGCTGATTGAAGATGACGAAAGTCGCTTGCTGCGTCTGCCCAAACAGTGGGGTATCGACGATGTGCCGGTCATTGTGCAGGACAAAAAATTCTCCACAGACGGTCAGATTGATTATCAGCTGGATGTGATGACCGCGGCGGTAGGCTGGTTTGGCGATACGCTGCTGACCAATGGCGCGATCTACCCCCAGCACGCTGCACCAAAAGGCTGGCTGCGGTTACGTCTGCTCAACGGATGCAACGCGCGCTCGCTGAACTTTGCCACCAGCGATAATCGTCCGTTGTACGTCGTGGCGAGCGACGGAGGACTGCTGCCTGAGCCGGTCAAAGTGAATGAACTCCCTGTGCTGATGGGCGAGCGCTTTGAGGTGTTGGTGGACATCAGCGACGGTAAGTCATTTGACCTGGTGACGCTCCCGGTCAGCCAGATGGGGATGGCCGTTGCGCCATTCGATAAGCCGCACCCGGTTTTACGTATTCAGCCGCTGCAGATCACCGCCTCCGGTACGCTGCCGGACACCCTAACCACGCTGCCGGCGCTTCCATCGTTGGCTGGGCTTACGCAACGTAAGCTGCAGCTCTCCATGGATCCGATGCTCGACATGATGGGCATGCAGGCGCTGATGAAAAAGTATGGCGATCAGGCGATGGCGGGGATGCACCACGGGCAGATGATGGGCCATATGAACATGGATCACGGCAAGATGGGCGGTATGAATCACGGCGGTCACGGGTTTGATTTCCACAATGCCAACATGATCAACGGCCAGGCGTTCGATATGAACACGCCAATGTTTGCTGCTACAAAAGGGCAGTTTGAGCGCTGGGTGATTTCAGGCGAAGGCGACATGATGCTGCATCCGTTCCATATTCACGGCACCCAGTTCCGTATTCTTTCAGAGAACGGCAAAGCGCCGGATGCGCATCGCGCGGGCTGGAAAGATACAGTGAGAGTGGAAGGCGGCGTCAGCGAGGTGCTGGTGAAGTTTGACCACGAGGCGCCGAAGGAGTTTGCCTATATGGCGCACTGTCATCTGCTGGAGCATGAAGATACGGGGATGATGCTGGGTTTTACCGTATAAAAAAAGCCGGGTGGCGGCTTCGCCTTACCCGGCCTTGTATTATCCTCCCGTACAGAAAGAACCGGCCAGTTCTTTCTGTCAGGCAGTCCACATGCCGTACCCGGCCTTAGGCCACGAACCTGTATCGTAGATCCCTGCAGTGGACTGCCC